>NZ_RZTF01000204.1:6113-11509 GCF_004023175.1 Mesorhizobium sp. M7A.F.Ca.MR.362.00.0.0 | reverse complement strand
CTTCGGCGCAAACTCGGCATATTCTTCGATGGCGCCGACCTGCATGGCCTTGAAGACATCGGCCAGCTTGGCGGACTTGCCGGTCTCGGTGACGACCTCTTCGTCCTTCAAATCCAGCTTCGCATTGGCCGAACCTGCCAGCGGAGCCCCCTTGCCCGCAGCGGCGGCAAATAGCTTTTCGCGTATCGCATCGCAGGCTTTCATGATCGCCGAGCAGACACTGGCGGTCGAGATCGATCCGCCCGACACGGGAGCCGGCGGCAAGGCACTGTCGCCCATCTCGACGCTGATCTTGTCCATGCCAACCCCCAGCCTTTCGGCCGCCATCTGGCCGGCGATGGTGCGAACGCCGGTGCCGATTTCATGCGAGCCGCACTGGACCCGAACCTCGCCATCGGCGGTGAGACGAACCCGGGCCGCGCAGGGCGCGGCGGCAGTCGGATAGATTGCCGTCGCACAGCCCATCCCGACCAGCCAATCGCCGTCGCGCATCGAGCCGACCCTGGGATCGCGCTTCGACCAGCCAAAGGCCTCGGACGCCTGGTCGTAGCACTTGATGAGTGAGCGGCTGGAAAATGGCTTGCCTCCGATCGGCTCCTTCTCCGGTTCATTGACGCGACGAAACTCGATAGGATCCATGCCGAGGGCCACGGCCATTTCGTCCATGGCGTTTTCCAGTGCGTAGACATAAGGCGTCTCCGGCGGCGATCGCATGTAGCCAGGCGTGTTGCGGTCGGCATGAACCAGCGAAACATGCGTCAGAACGGAGCCGTAATTGTACATGCGCGCGGTGGCGGACGTGCCGCCGACGACATAAGGGTCAGGGCGTGACGTCACCTCCCAGGCCTCATGTCCGAACGCCGTGATGCGGCCGTCCTTGCCGGCGCCCATGCGGATCCGATGCCGCGTTTCGGCTCGATAGGTCTGCGTACCGAAGGCTTGCATGCGATTGACGACGCAGCGAACCGGCCGGCCTATGCGCCGCGCCGCGACGGCAACGATCGCAGTGCGTGCCGTCATCGGCCCCTTGGAGCCGAAGGCGCCGCCAATATAGGGACTGACGATCCGCACATTGGCCGGATCGAGCTTCAGTTGGCGTGCCAGTTCCACCTTCCAGCCCGTAACATTCTGGCTGGGCTCGTGGATCGTCAACTGGTCGCCCTGCCATATGGCCGTGGTCGAAAACAGCTCGATCGGATTATGATGTTGGGTCGGCGTCGAATATTTTTCGTCGATCTTCACCGTCGCATCCGCCCAAGCGGCGTCGAAGTCACCGGCCTTCGCATCCTCCTTGAACATCGGGCTTTTGCCGGCAGCCGGTTCCACCTTCACGCCCTTGGAATCAAAGCTGGCGCTGGGCCGTTCGTCCTCGTAGTCGGCGCGGATCAACATCGCTGCCTCCTCCGCCGCCTCGAAGGTTTCGGCGACCACCAGAGCAATGATCTGACCATCGTGAAAAACCGTCTTGTCGTGCAAAGGCCCAATCGAACTTGCGCCGGTGTTGCCGAATTTCGGCATGTCGGTCTTGTCCAGATCGCCATAGGTGACGATGTCCAGCACACCGGGTACGGCCCTGGCGTCTTTCGTGTGAAGTTCGGAAACCTTGCCCCGCGCAATGCTGCTGGTGGCAAGGGCACCGTGGGCGACGTTGGCGGTGACGATGTCGGCGGGATAGCCGGCCTGTCCGGTAACTTTTAGCCGGGCGTCAATGCGAACAACGGGATCGCCCTGGTTTTCCCTTGGAGCGGGTGCAGCTTGGTTCATGGCTCAGCCCTTCATATCCCGGGTTTCGAGCAGCGCCCGCACCAGCGTGCGCTTGCCGAGCGGTATCTTGAATGCGTTATACTCGCGCGGTCTGGCATCGGCGAAAGCAGCCTCTGCGGCCTCCTGCGCCGTGGCTTCGTCAAGCACTTTGCCCTGTAGCGCGTCCTCTGCTTCGCGCGCACGCCACGGCACCGTCGCCAGTCCGCCGAGCGCAATGCGCGCACTCCTTACCGTCTCGCCATCCATGTCGAGCGCGACAGCCGCGGACGCCAGCGCAAACGCGTAGGACTCGCGATCGCGTATCTTCAGATAGCGCGACCGGCTGCTCCACTGTGCGAGCGGCACTTCGATGGCGGTAATAAGCTCGTCGGCGGCCAGATCCGTCTCGATGTCGGGCGTCTCGCCCGGCCGTCTATGCAGTTTGGCAAAAGTGAGCGTGCGCCTTCCCCGCGAACCTTCGACATCGACGGTGGCGTCCAGCGCAACCAGCGCCTGCGCGAAATCACCATGATACGTGGCAATGCAGGCATCGCTCGTACCCAGCACGGCATGCTGGCGATTGGACCCTTCCATCGCAGCGCAGCCGGAGCCCGGTTCGCGCTTGTTGCACGGCCAAGATATCTCTCGAAAATACTCGCAGCGCGTACGTTGCAGCACATTGCCGCCCAGGCTCGCCATGTTGCGAAGCTGACCGCTGGCAGCGAATTTCAGGCTGTCGGCGAGGACCGGGCAACGGCGCCTGACATCATTGTTGTCGGCTGCTTCACCCATACGGACCAGCGCACCAAACCGGATCTTATCATCGTCTATCCTGATCTGCCGCAAGGCCGGCTCGGCAAGAGTGTTGAGGTCGAGCAGTCGCTCCGGCCGCGCGACACCGAGCTTCATGTAGTCGGCCAGATTGGTGCCGCCGGCGATGAACTGCGTGTCGGCACCGGTTGGCGGAACATGCACGGTATCGGGACGGGACGCCATGGCGATTGCCGCGGAGACGCTGGTTGGTCTTTCATATACGAATGGGCGCATCCTAAGCCCTCCTGGTCTCGTCGCGTGCCTGGACGATCGCGGCAACGATGTTGGGATAGGCCGCGCAGCGACATAGATTGCCGCTCATATATTCGCGAATATCGTCTTCCGACCCAGCATGGCCTTCGTTGATGCAACCGATGGCGGACATGATCTGACCCGGTGTGCAATAGCCGCATTGGAAGGCATCGTGGTCGACGAAGGCCTTCTGGACCGGATGCAATTCCCCTTCCGCCGAAGCCAGGCCTTCCACCGTTGTGATCTCTCGGCCCTGGTTCATAACGGCAAAGCTCAGGCAGGACAGTACCCGCTTTCCGTCGATCAGCACCGTGCAGGCACCACACTGACCGTGATCGCAACCTTTCTTGGTGCCGGTCAGGCCGACATGGTCGCGCAGCGCGTCAAGCAGGCTAGTTCGATTGTCGAGCGCGAGGTTGTAGGTCTGCTTGTTGATACGCATCGAAACCGCCGACAAATCGCGCGGTTCGGCCGGTTTTGCGGACGCGGGCTGGGCAGCTCTCGTCGGGGAATTTACAAGCGGCATCACCGCCGCCGCCGAAACAGAGGCCGTCATGAACATGCGTCTGCTCAGGCCACTGGAAATCTTGGCATCGGACATGGCTGGCTCCGGGCTGGCTGGGTCTCAAGCGGCCCAAACCACTCGCGGAGGGCAAAGTTCCCTCCTCACGAGCCTGTGATCCTTTTTTCTGTCGGCGGGATCGACGCAATCGGAACCTCCCCGGTCAAGCGATGGTTGTGTGCCAACAGCGGGAAGGAGGCGATCATGAGCGATAGTCGGCATGGCAAGGACGGTGACAATGGACCCGTATTCTCTGCGGAGCAGGCGAGACAAGGCGAGATCATCCTGCGAACGCGCACGCGTCGGGTCGTCTTCATAGCCGGCTTGGTCGGCGTCGTGATCCTGGCCCTCGTCGTGAGGTTGGCAATCGGCTGAACCAATCCCCCTCGCCTTGGTGCTGCACTCTCCCCGGCCCGAAAGGCGCTAGCTTGCGCGGCGCGGCGGTGTTTGGCCATGCATCGCGATGCGCCATTGGCTACGCAAACTTCTGTTGGAACCAGCGCGTCGAGTCGACATTCAGCCCTTATTCAACAGGAGGAACAGGCCATGCCACGAGGCGAGAAATCGAAATACACTGACAAGCAGGAGAGCAAAGCCGACCACATTGCCGAAGGCTATGAGAAGCGCGGGGTTTCCGACAAGGAGGCAGAGCGGCGCGCATGGGCTACCGTCAACAAGGACGATGGCGGCGGCAAGAAGGAAGGCGGTTCCGGCCGTGGCAAACACACGGGCCATCCAGCGGCGCACAAAGGCGGCAAAAGCGGCGGCAAGGCATCGGCATCACGGTCTGCCGCAAGCCGATCGGAATCGGCAAGGAAAGCTGCGGCGACCCGCAAGCGCAATGCGGAACACCGCGCACATTGATATGAGGCCGGCACTGAATGCGGCGGGAGCACAGGGATGAAATCGCAGCTCGTCAATGAGATCGGCGGACAACGGACATTCGTCGTGGTGCTCGACCCAGGCGAAGAAGCGTTCGCGGCACTGACCGCCTTCGCGGTCGAGCAGAAGATCGGCAGCGCCTCCTTGACCGCCATAGGGGCTTTCGAAAAAGCCACGGTGGGCTGGTTTGATCCGGCCTCGAAGACCTACCGCAAAATCCCTGTCGACGAACAGTGCGAGGTTCTGAGCGCGATCGGCGATGTCGCACTGGGTGACGACGATAAGCCCAGCCTGCACGTCCATGCGGTGCTTGGATTGAGCGACGGCACCACTCGGGGTGGACATCTGCTTGACGGCATCGTTCGGCCAACGCTCGAAATCACCCTGGTGGAAGCACCCGGTCATCTGCGTCGCAGCAAGCGTCCGGAGCTCGGTGTCGCACTCATCGATCTTGACGATTGATCTCCAGCCCCTCCACCCGTGCTCACGCTTTCTCGTTCCGCTCAGCTGATGCTGTGTCCGGCGCAGCTTCCCAGCCAAACACGCTGCGCCCGCCAAGCAGATGCGACTGGTCGAATTCTCCCGCGACAATTTCCTTCAGGCTGGGGCCGGTCACGTATCGCTCGACTTGCCGTGACTGATCGTCGAGCCGCTTCAAGGCACCGATTTCTTCATCGCGACCGAGCTTTGCCTTCTGCACGGCCGATTTCAGAACCCCGATCGTCTCGTCATAGACCTTCAGCGGTACCGGAAATGGATGCCTGTCCTTGCCGCCATGCGCCAGCGAGAAGCGGCCGGGATCGGAAAAACGGCAAGGCGCGCCATGCACCACCTCGGCAACGAGGGCCAGAGCGCGCACCGTGCGCGCGCCGACGCCGGGGACCAGAAGGAGCTCGGCGAAATCGGTGGGACCGCGGTCCGCGGCGGCTGCGATATTGCCGTGAAGACGATGCATGACGACATCGCTTTCGCGAACGTCATGATGGGCCGGCATGACCAAATGCGGCAGCAGCGGCTGCTCCGGTTCCCGCCGACGCGTCGGCTCCGCGCAACGCTCCAATGCTGCAAACTCGCCCAGGATGCGATCGGGTCCGAGGTCTTGCAAAAGGTTCAGTTGCCCTTGGCGCGACGCGTCGGCGGGAAC
>NZ_RZTF01000204.1:2491-6103 GCF_004023175.1 Mesorhizobium sp. M7A.F.Ca.MR.362.00.0.0 | reverse complement strand
GGCATGAACGGTGACAGCAAGGTGGCGCGCCTGTCGGTCAGGTTGACGATCTCACCTTGATGGACGCCCTCTATGGCGGCATGCGGCTGGTCGACAAAACTCTTGAGGCCCTCGGAGAGCCAATGGTAGCGGCGCGCCACCTTGCTGTCACCGTTCATGCCTTGCTGCACCACGACCCAGCGACCGTCATCGGTGACGATGAAACCATGCAGGTAAAGATCGAAACCGTCCTGGACCGCGGCGCTGTCGACCTTGGCGACAAGCCGGCTGACGGTGGCCAGGCCCGCCCCGTCGAAGCCGACGCGTTGGCCGATGGCCTCCAGCTCATGCGGGGTTTTGCGCGAATGCGCGCCGCGACCACCGCAGACATGAATGCCGAGCTCGCCGGAGAGCGGCGTGAGGCCACGCTTCAAAGCGCCCACGACGCTGGTCGTGATCCCCGACGAGTGCCAATCCATGCCCATGACAGCACCAAAGGACTGGAACCAGAATGGATGCGCCAGCCGCCGCAGCAGCTCGTCTCGACCATAGTGATGAATGATCGCCTCGCACATCACAGCGCCAAGACGCGTCATGCGGTCGCCGAGCCATTTCGGCACGCGCCCGCCATGGAGTGGAAGATCAGCACTTCCCGATCGTTGCGTCACGTCTGCTACCTGTTCTGGTGTCCGTCATTCTCTTAACAGATAGGCAGCCCAACCGCGCAAGGAAGCATGGACACTTCCACCCGGGCCGGGTTAGCGGACGTCAAGTCCAGTTCGAGAGAACCGTTTCCATCTCAACCGTCTCGACCTGCTGCGCGAAACGTTGGTGGTAAACGGTCAGCAGTGCATCATGGGTTGCGTCGGAAGAACTGCACAGCGCGTCCGTGACGAGAACCACGCGATAGCCGAAATCGATGGCCCCGAGCACGGTGGCGAGAACGCAAACATCTGTTTCGCCACCGGTAATGACCAGCGTATCGATGCCGCGCTCCACCAGAAGGGCTCTGAGGCGCCCTTCGAACCAGGGCGAATAGATGTGCTTGTCGATGATCGCCGCTGGCGGGCAGTAGCCGGCTAAAGACGGCAACAGTTCGGTCATTTCGGGCCCGATCGTCTCGATCGTCAGGGAAGCCCAGCGCTCATAATAGCGCTTCCATGTGCCGACGCCCTGCCCCGGCTTTTCGGCTGGCAGGAAGCGTGTAAAGACCGTCTGTGGCGCGCGTCTTTCGACCAGCCTCTCGATCTGCGGGAGAACCCGGGTGATCCAGGGCGTTGCCCATTGAGACGGCTCGGCAAACAGCCGCTGCATATCCACGCAGACATGCATGCATCGATCGCCAAGAGGTCCGTATGCCAGCCCCGGCATCGACATCAGCGCTTCTCCGACCGACGATGCATTTCCCTGTTTCCTCCCATTGTCGGCAAAGACACGCAACGCCGCGCGCAAGCACTGGTTCCTGAGATAGCCACAGGAACCTACGCAAATGGCTGGCGTTTCCGCTGAGATGAATGGAGGTGCTCGCATGAGACCGCGCGATAGACGTTGGAGCGGCAAGTCAGCCGGGGCGCCAAAATGGAACTGAGCGGAGGATGTCTCTGCGGCACGATCCGCTTCCGCGTTGGAAGCGAACCGAGAGTGCATTATTGCCATTGTGATATGTGCCGGCGAACGACCGGCAGTGCGTTCGCGGTTCTGGCCTGGGTGCCTTCCCAAAGCGTGACCTGGACCAATGCGGCGCCGGCCTATCGCAGATCTTCGCCGATTGCCCGGAGGGGCTTCTGCTCCGCCTGCGGATCGCCGCTCAGCCTTGCCTATGACGCATCGCCCGGAGAGATCGCGCTGCATGTCGGAACGTTCGACGATCCGGCTCGCCTGGAGCCGCGCTACAATTATGGATCGAGGCAGCGACTTGGCTGGGTTTGCTGCGGAATAGACCTGCCGCACCACGATACCGAGGAGCGATGGTAAAACCATGTCTGAAGGGCAAGCCAGATGAGCATCTTTTACCGGGCGGCCAAGATTGCCGAAGAGGTCCACGCAGCACAGCGCGACAAGACCGGGCGACCGTATATCGAGCACTGCCGCCGGGTCGTCGACGCGGTCGAAACCAGGGACCAGAAGGTCGTCGCCTATCTCCATGACGTCGTGGAAAAGGGCGAAGGCTGGAACCGGACCAGGTTGGACGAGGCCGGTTTTGGCCCGACGATCGCGTCGGCCGTCGACGCCATGTCGCGCAGGGATGGCGAGGACTACTTCGCGTTTGTGCGACGGGCGGCATCGAATCCATTGGCGCTGCCGGTGAAGCGCGCGGATCTGGCGGACAATATCTGGCAGGCCCGACAAGTCGGGGCATCGACTGTCAAATATGAGGAGGCACTACGCATCCTTGATGACGAGTTTCCGCGCGTCAGCACCAGCCTTGAATTCAGATCGCCCCGCTGCGAACGGGCAATCTACTCCGGGACGTGGGGCGTGTGCCGTCTGTCCTCCGCGGGCTCAGCATCGATGCGCGCCTTTTCCGGATCGAATGCACCATGACGTGCAATGGGCCGCGCCGCGGTTTCAGGCGTCTCGTATGCCCACATGAAATCGTCAGCCGAGCTGCCCACCGCATGGACGCGCCAGTAGCTCGCGGTGCCTTTCGAAGGGGAGCGGCTGGTGGTGTTCGTCTTTTCGAAAAGGTCGAAATAGATGTCTTCGAAAGGGATGTAGAACACGGGCTCATGTCCTTCTTCCTGAAGCACTTTCGCCCGTTCCGTAGCAGCGACTATGGCGTCGGAAAATCGTACCGTCACCGTGCCGACAAACGATACTATGGCCAGCTGGCCAGCATGGTGTGCTGAGATTGCGTCTGAAGCTTGCATTCAAATTCTCCCTGGCTGCCGATTGATTGCGAGACCGCATTTCGGTTCGTCATGCATGGAGACGAAATGCGCGGCGATGCGTCAGGTTCCGGCCTCTACTATGAGGTCGGATGACGACCCCACTTCAGCGTTTGCCATGGCTGTCGAGAAACGCAGCCAACAATCGCGGAACCTGATCAGAAGCCTCACGCGTCGGGAAGTGTCCGATGCCATCCAGCACCACCCGCCTGTAGAACGCGGTGAAATGCTCTTCGAGCCCCTCTGAGGACTGGGCAAACACAACGCGGTCGGCGCCACCATGAAGCGTCAGGATCGGCACCGTGATGATCTTGACCGCTGCTTGCCGGCGGGCGAGTTCGGCATAGCGGGGATCGGGCTCGGCCTCTTCCCATCGGACCCGAAGGGATGCAACGTCACATCCGCCCAGTCAGGATTTTCGAACGAACTCGCGACACCATCGAAAATAGCGTCGTCGAACCAGCCTGATGGACCCCAGCTGTCCCACTGGTATCTGGCGAATTCCTTGCCGTTGTTTCGTACGAACTCGGCGCCCCGTGCCGTCGCCATGAACCATTGATACCAAAATGCTTTCGCTTGTCCGGGCGCCGGCGTTGCTGGTTTGCCTGGTTGCCAGCCGAGCGACAGCGCAGCACAGCACTTGATGCGGTCCGGGAAAACCGACGCGAGCAGATAGGATATCCGGGCACCCCAATCGTGTCCGACGACCGCAAAGCGGCTGAGGCCCAGCGCATCGGCAAAATCC
>NZ_RZTF01000204.1:0-2481 GCF_004023175.1 Mesorhizobium sp. M7A.F.Ca.MR.362.00.0.0 | reverse complement strand
ATCCTGCGCCATCGCGGCAATCTCGCCCGAGCGCATGATTTCTTTTGACAGGAACGATGTCGGCCCGAAGCCCCGCAACCAAGGCGAAAACGTCCGGAAGCCAGCTTCATGAAGGACCGGCGAAATCCGAGCGTATGTCGTCGCGTCGTCGGGCCAGCCATGCAGCAGGATAACCGGGGCGCCGTCCTGCGGTCCACCATCGAGATAGGCGACGCGCAGCAGAGGTGTGTCGCAATGTGAGACGGAGTTCATTGGCTCTGAGGCGCAATAGCTGGCTTATCATCACCAGTCGCGGACTCTGGCCTGGCGGCCTGGTCAACCTGTGGGTTCTTGTTGATGGTGCCGGTGTTGGCTTTCATCGGCTCGATATTGTTGTCGCAGGCGCCGAGCGTAAGGCCAGCGGCCAGGACCAGGAGTGAAAAGAACCTCTTCATCGAAACCTCCTCTGGTTGCTGTCCGGCAAACGAGGTTCCACCAATTTGGTTGCCTGATCGTCCTCTCAAGACGCCACGGCATCTGACGATCAACGCTTCAAGCTATTGGAATCGGCTGCAACTGTCGGATCAGGCAAAACCGGGCCACGTTCAGTCTCCGAACCCTCAGCCTCGATCTCCTGCACGGCCTGGTCCCAGTGCTCCTGCTCGCGGCCAGCCGGCCGGCCCTCTTGTTCCCAGATTTCATGGGCTCGCCGTTTGATCTTTTCTTACCTGCTGTCCATGGCCAGATCCTCCAATTCGTCAGTCTCAATTCCGGGCCATATCTTTTGTTCCTCCTCTGTCGGGAACAGCCGCTGCCGGAGCCGCGATTTCGGGAAGGCGCTTGTGGATTGCGTGGGACGAACCGATTGGTAATTTTCGTACTGATATTTTTTCGTGACACACCGATGCCCGCAGCTTTATGAATCTGGCTATCGGCCAGCGTCGAGCACGTCCCTCTCCGATCCCACTGCCCGGCGCTCAATGCCTGATCGCCCGCCGCACCGATATGGCGGGCTGTTGCTTCGATTGGAGGTGACGCCCATGCGGGAATTGCCGAAAGACATCGACGCCGATGTGGTCATCGAAATCAGCAAGCTGCTGGACGACAGCCCGCTTTTCGTCCCGGTGCGGGTCCATGAACTTGCGGCCAGGGTGAGGCAGAGGGTGAAGACCGGCCTGCCGGATCTTTCGATCGAGGAGCTGATCGTGGAGATGGCCTCGGTACGTCAGCTGGCCATGGCCTTCGATCTGCCTGGATCGGAGAATGTCGTGCAAATCCCGGTGCGGTATAGCCGCTAGCACCGCGGCATCACACGCTCCACCCGGAGGTCAGGACAAGCGATGCCTCAAACATCTGCGCACCGATCTCATCGCGTACTTTGACGGTTACCTTGACGAAATCGCAGTCGGGCATTTCGTCTTGGGCAACATCCTGCAAAATACGAATTGCTTCCGCTCTGGCTTGTTCCCGGGATTCGAACAGCTGCCCGTTATCATCGGGTATCGCGCCGTCACCGTTTTGAAGATCGAAATAGTACCGCTTCATTTTCGGGCCACGCTGGAAACATCTGGCGGGTCAATGATTTCGCTTCATTGGTGGTTCTGCCCGCTCGGCGGCCGTGCTGGTGAAGACGCGGTCGTTCAACGCACCGCAGCGCGAAGCGCCGATAGGAAAAGCACAAGCAACGCCAAGGCGTTGAGGCCGGCGGCTATGGCATGCGAATACTCCCATTGGCGCCGCAGCAGCTCCCAGTTTTCAGGCAGGACAGTCCAGTTCCGGGTCGCCTGATTGATTGGATAGGTCAGCGTCCAGAAGGCAAATTGCGTGGCGCCGATGCTGAGAAAGGCGACAACAACCAAGCCGAAAGATGCACTCGCTCGGTAGAGCAGGATCGCCAGGGCGGCCGTAGAGAGCAATGCTCCCAGCACTACGATGCCGAACAGGCTCCATCCATCATAGGCGCGTTGCGCAGCCAGATAGTTCGGCCCGTCGAGCTTCATTTTGTTGAACATCGTGAAGAAATGCGCGGCGGCCGGAACGAAAGCCAATACAACGAAAATGAAGCTGACCACTCTCAGACTATAAATTGCCATATCCGGTCTCCTCTCAGGAGGGAGCTAGGGCAATCGGCAGAGTTGAAAAGGTCGTTTTAGCGGCGGCTTTCGCCCGCGATCGTATGATCTCAAGCGAGGTCGTTTTTTAGCCCTCACTCAACTATCTCGGAACATTTTTTTTGGGTGCTGGTTCTACGCACTGAAGGGACGAACCTTACCCAGGGAGATTTCCCCATGAAACATGTTCTCATTACCAGCATGCTGGCGATCGGGCTCGGCTGTGGAACGGCGATGGCTCAGACACAACAGCCCGAAAGCCAGTCTGGCGCAGACGCCAATTGCGCTTCCGGGCAAGCTGGCTGCCAGAATGGTTCCAAGATGGGCGAGCAGGCTCAGGACAAGACCAAGCTGAAGACCGACGAGCAGGCTCAGGGCAAGGCCGGCACAA
>NZ_RZTF01000203.1:9467-11519 GCF_004023175.1 Mesorhizobium sp. M7A.F.Ca.MR.362.00.0.0 | reverse complement strand
ATACGACGCTGCAGATGATCCGCAACATCCCGCACCTGGCGCTGATCCCGCTGGTCATCCTGTGGTTCGGCATCGACGAGGAAGCCAAACTGTTCCTGGTGGCGCTCGGCGTGTTCTTTCCGATCTACGTCAACACGCTGCTCGGCATCCAGAGCGTCGACCCGCATCTGGTCGAGATGGGCCGCGTCTACGGCATGGACCGGCGCGCCCTGTTCTTCCGCGTCATCCTGCCCGGTGCGCTGCCGGCGATCTTCGTCGGCCTGCGCTATGCCCTGGGCATCATGTGGCTGACGCTGATCGTCGCCGAAACCATTTCGGCCAGCTCCGGCCTCGGCTACATGGCCATGCAGGCGCGCGGATTCCTGCTGATCGACGTCGTCGTGCTGTCGATCCTGATCTACGCGCTGCTCGGCAAGCTTGCCGACAGCCTCGCCCGCCTGCTCGAGCGGCTGTCGCTCGGCTGGCATCCGGCCTTCCAGAACGGATGAGAGATTGCCCATGACCGCCGCCAGCCTGACCGCAGCCCGTTCCTTCGTCGCCACGCCGGTGCGGCCGATCGGCTCCGTCGAAGGGCAGCGGGCCTTTGCCTTCAGGCAAGCCGGCAAGCGCTTCGGCGACAAGACCGTGCTCGACGGCATCGACCTGGACGTGCCGGCCGGACAGTTCCTTGCCGTCATCGGCAAGAGCGGCTGCGGCAAGAGCACGCTTTTGCGGCTTCTGGCCGGGCTCGATCGGCCGACATCGGGATCGCTGACATTCGGCGTAGAAGAGGAAGGACACAGCCGCACGCGCTTCATGTTCCAGGAACCACGGCTCCTGCCCTGGGCCAGCGTGGTGAAAAACGTCGAGGTCGGGCTGACCGGGATTGCTTCCGGCGCCGAGGCAAGGCAACGCGCGCTCGACATTCTCGGCGAGGTCGGGCTTGCCGACCGGGCCGACGAATGGCCTTCGGTGCTGTCGGGAGGTCAGAAGCAGCGCGTGGCGCTGGCCCGCGCGCTGGTCGGCCACCCGCAGATCCTGGCTCTCGACGAGCCGCTCGGCGCACTCGACGCCCTGACCCGCATCGAGATGCAGCAGCTTCTGGAACGCATCTGGATCGCGCAGAAGTTCACCGCCGTGCTGGTCACGCATGATGTCGCCGAAGCGGTCGCGCTGGCCGATCGGGTCGTGGTGATCAGCGAAGGCCGGATCGCGCTTGATCTGGATGTCCCGGTCGAACGGCCGCGCCGACCCGGTTCGGTCGAGCTTGCGCGGCTGGAAGGCAAGATTCTGGATCGGCTGTTCGGGTAGGTTTGTTGGGGGCGGCGCCGCAATTGGCGGAGTGGGGGTCGACCTTTCTTCGAAGCTCACCCTCGAGAACGGTTCGCCCACACCAATCCCCCCAGCCCGACCAGCATGGTGACGACACCGATATACAGCCATTGCGACTGGCCGGTCATGAAGCTGCCGCCGACAACGCCGACGCCTTGCAGCGACCACAGCGCGCCGACGGCAAGCACAATCAAGGCCAGCAGATTTTTTGTCAGCCTCATTGCCGGATCTCCCTTTTGAAGTCGATTGGTCTCAGCATCGGGGCCGCGATAAAAGAGCCGAAGGAAGTGGCCCGACCATGCCGGGCTCTACTTGGATATTAATGTTCGATCTTGTCAAACGGACGTCTGACCTCAACACAAAAATCTTCATTGATTGACCATCGCGTGCCGGAAAATCCCTGACAGACTGTTACCCAGCGACTCCAAACGTGTGCCATTGCCACGGAACCGCCAGATCACTGCCGCATTTCGCGCCTTATTTGGCACCTAACGGCTGGGGTCTGTCAAAAACGGAGCCATCCCTCAAATATGAAGAACTCAAAACAGACCGCGCTTGTCGCGGTAACGATCGCTGCTGGCCTGATGGTCGGCGCTTCTTCGGCGACCGCCGCCGCCCAGTGCGGCCGCGCCTCGTGGTATGCCCTGCACTCCAAGACCGCCTCGGGCGAGCGCATGAACCCGTCGGCGCTGACCGCCGCGCATCGCACCTTGCCTTTCGGCACCAAGCTCAAGGTGACCA
>NZ_RZTF01000203.1:0-9457 GCF_004023175.1 Mesorhizobium sp. M7A.F.Ca.MR.362.00.0.0 | reverse complement strand
CAAGAACAACGGCCGCAGCGTCGTCGTGCGCATCAACGATCGCGGTCCGTTCATCAAGGGACGCGTGCTCGACCTGTCGAAGGGTGCCGCCGGCCAGCTCGGCTTCATCGGCTCCGGCCACACTTCCGTGTGCATGGCGCGCGTCTAGAGTGGCCTTTTCTTGGACCATGACCTCCCTGCAGAACCGGAGGTTCGCAAAGCGAAAACCGGAATCCACTTTTCGGGATCATGTCGGGTGTCCGGCAAAAGGGCCGGACACATTGCCTACACATTTCGCAGCCGCACACTGAGCCGGCTGGCGCCGTTCGGCCCCGATTTCCATGGCCTTGAACCAAAGAAGCATTGGTCACGCAGCGTGACGTATTGCATCGCAGCAATTAGTTGTTAACTTCCCCGCGAGACATCTAGGGCTCGGCGCTGCTCGTCGTCCCTTCGGTCGCAGGCAGCAGCGGGGTTCTCGATGTTCTACCAGCTCTATGAAATGAACCACGCCGCCTTGCAGCCCGCGCGCCTCTATGCCGACGCGGTGCGGATGTTCTATTCCAATCCGCTCAATCCGTTTTCCCACACGCAATGGGGCCGTTCGATCGCGGCGACGGCCGAACTGTTCGAGCGCACCACGCGCCGCTACGGCAAGCCGGCCTTCGGCCTGAGCAAGACCGTGGTCGACTGGAAGAGCGTCGAGGTCACCGAGAAGACCGTCTGGTCGAAGCCGTTCTGCAATCTCGTCCGCTTCGAGCGTGCCGTGCCCGCCGGGCGCAAGCCCGATCCGAAGCTTCTCATCGTGGCGCCGATGTCGGGCCATTATGCGACGCTGCTGCGCGGCACGGTGGAAGCGATGCTGCCCTATGCCGACGTGCATATCACCGACTGGGTCGATGCCCGCATGGTGCCGCTTGCCGACGGCCAATTCGATCTCGACGACTACATCGATTACGTCATCGACATGCTGCACACGCTGGGGCCGGACACGCATGTGATGGCGGTGTGCCAACCTTCGGTGCCGGTGCTGGCCGCCGTGGCGCTGATGGAAACGAAGGGCGACCCCTTCGTGCCCTCGACCATGACCTTGATGGGCGGCCCGATCGACACCCGCAGCAATCCGACCGCGGTCAATCTGCTGGCGCAGGAAAAGGGCATCGACTGGTTCCGCGACAATGTCGTGATGCATGCGCCCTGGCCGGTGCCGGGCTTCGGCCGCGAGGTCTATCCCGGTTTCCTGCAGCTGTCCGGCTTCATGAGCATGAACCTCGACCGCCACATCATCGCCCACAAGGACTTCTTCATGCATCTGGTGAAGCATGATGGCGACAATGCCGAGAAGCACCGCGATTTCTACGACGAGTATCTGGCTGTCATGGACCTGACGGCGGAGTTTTATCTGCAGACCGTCGACACCGTCTTCGTTCGCCAGGCCTTGCCCAAGGGCGAGATGACGCATCGCGGCACCAGGATCGATCCGTCGGCGATCCGCAACGTCGCGCTGTTCACGGTCGAAGGCGAGAACGACGACATATCGGGCCTTGGGCAGACCAAGGCGGCGCATGATCTGTGCCCCAATATCCCGGCTGAGCGGCATGCCCACTACATGCAGCCGGCGGTTGGCCATTACGGCGTGTTCAACGGTTCGCGCTTCCGTTCCGAAATCGTGCCGCGCATCGTCGACTTCATCACCAGCTATGGCCGCCAGGAGCGTGTCGCGGTGAAACCGAAGCTGGTCCGCGCCGCCAAGAGATAATGCAAGTCGCCCAAATTGCGGATTTTTGGACGACGACCTGCATAGAACCAAGCTTAACGGCGACAAACCGTGAGATTGACCCGTAAAAGCCGGCTGGCTGGCCGATTCTGTTGCACAAGTGCCGCTGTCCAGCCCCTCGGGTAACCATGCCGACAATCCGACCGTCGTCGTAATTGACACGGACTGTAAATCCCCCTTAACCTTTCGTTAATAACAAAGGGTGAGCGGGGACAATGATTTCCTCATCGATGGCGCAGCGGCTGCGCGTGTATGTGGCGGCCGGGCTGGCAGTGACGGCGGGCTGGGTGGCACCGGCTTTGGCGGGTGGAGCGATGGCGACCGGGGGTCTCACCTCGCAGCCGATTGGCCACTATGATTTCTGCAAGCTGCATCCGGGCGAGTGCTCGATCCGCCCGACCAATCAGGCGCCGGCTCCGATGAGCGACGGGCTGATGCGCAAGCTCCTCAATGTCACTGCCAGGGTCAATGCCGCCGTCAAGCCGATGAGCGACATGGACATCTACGGCAAGGACGAGGTCTGGGCCTATCCCGACAAGGGCGTCGGCGATTGCGAGGACTATGTGCTGGAAAAGCGGCGCCAGCTTTCACGCATGAGCATATCGCTTGCCGATCTGCTGATCACCGTCGTGCGCAAGCCCGACGGCGAGGGCCACGCCGTGCTGACGGTGCGCACCGACGAGGGCGACTATGTGCTCGACAATCTGACCGACAAGGTCAAACCATGGGACGCGACCGGTTACCGCTTCCTCAAGCGGCAGGCGATCGACAACACCGGCCGCTGGGTCTCGATCCGCGGTGGCCAGCAAGTTCTGGTCGGCGCGGTTCAGTAAATACGGCATTTGCCGGAAGTATCCATCGCTTCGTCATCCTAGGGCGTAGCAGGAGCGAAGCTCCGTCGCGGAGACCCTAGGATCCATGCCGGGATGCAGATGAAGAACGCCGAGGCGCAGGAATAGGCGCCAGCGATCGTCATGCCGGCATCACCGTATCTTTATCTTTGCACCGCCGCGACGCTCGCAGTTCGCGGCATGGATCCTCGGGTCTGCTCGTCCGCTTCGCTTCCGCTCCGCCCGTGGCGGACGAAATCGAGGAGTCCCCCGACAAATTTCAGCATCTCCGTGAACCATTTCGCTTCGGCCAGCGACACACAGCCGTGAACCGAAACCAACCATGGAGACTTCAGATGACTGCTTTTCTGCGAAACACCCTTCTTGCCGCTCTCGCGGTGTCGAGCATGGCCGGATCCGCCATGGCCGATCAGACCACCAGCTGTTCCAAAACCAACCTCAACGACCTCTGGGCCGGCCGCTGTTGCGGTGATGCCGGGGCGTCGGGCTGCCTGGGGGGTGGAAACAATGGCCATGGCGGCAATGGCGATCACGGCCGGGGCGGAAATGGCGGCACGGCCGGCAAGAAATGATCTCACCACTGTGCCCGCTGGCGGTCCGCCGGCGGGCAGTTTCCTGCTGAGGCAGGCGAACCTGCATCACGCTCGGATCGTCGGCTACGGCCGCTGGTTCAACGCCGCGCGGATCGATGCAGTGATGCGGCGAAGCTCCGCTTCGTCGAGTTTCTCGATGTTTTCCGCCAGCAGATTGGCAAGCTCGGTGGCGGCGGGGGAAAGACCAGACGTGTCGAGTTTTACACGCGGGTGCGAGGCCTCGGCCAGCTGCGCCAGTTCCTCGGCGTCGTCCCAGATGATGTTGAAATAGCCGATGATCTTCTGGATCAGCGTCCAGGTCGGGGCACCGCGCCTGCCATGTTCGAGCGCCGACAGATAAGCGGCGCTGACGCCGATCGCCGCCGCCATGTCCTTCTGGCGGACACCGCGTTCGCCTCGTAGCGTGCGCAGCTTCTCTCCGAACGGGGTCATGTCCCCGCCCTCATGATAGACCTCCTCACAGGCGCGCCCGCCGCAGGCGGATATAGAGCGCACCCGAACCGCCATGGTTTCGGGCGGCATGGTCGTGGCTGGAGACCAGCGGCCGGAAGGCGGGCGTCGACAGCCAGGCCGGCACGGCGCGCCGCAACACCCCATCGCCGCCGGAGGACGAGCCCTTGCCGGTGATGACCAGGACATAGCGGACGCCGCCGGCATGCGCCCGGTGCAGGAACGAAAACAGCAGCGAATAAGCCTCGTCCTGGGTCATGCCGTGCAGGTCGACACGGCCCTCGATCGGCAGCCGGCCTTTCGATAATTTGTCCAGCGTCGGCTCGTCGAGGCGGTGCGTGACTTGCTGAGCCTTCGGCTTTGCGGTCCCTGCGGCGTTGGCAGCAGGCTGGGCCGGCTGCGGCTGATTTGGCCTAGCCTCGGCGGCAATGTCGGGGATGTCGACGGCAAATTTGCCCTTCAGCGGCTTGGCCGTGCGCGCCACCAGGTTCCACAGAACCCGGTCATCCTCGCTGAGCTTGTCCGGGCGCCGGGTCATCGGACCGCACCCGCAACGAGCGCGCGCGGCACCAGCGCATAAAAATCCGCGGCATTGCGGACCACGCCGGCGATCTCGCCCGCGGCATCGCCCGAACCGGCGAACAGGTCGCCCCGCGCCGGTCCGGTGATGGCCGAGCCGGTGTCCTGCGCGATCATCAGGCGGCGGAACGGTTTTGCGTCGAAAGCAGTCAGCGTCGGAGCGTCGATGTAAAAGGGCGTGCCGAATGTATGCAGCAGGCGGTCGACGGCGATCGAGCGGCCCGGCGTCAGCGGCACCTTGGCGGCGGCGATCGGCCCAAGGGCCTCGTTCTCGACATCGGCCGGGCGGAAGAAGATGTAAGAGCGGTTCTGCCACAGTATCTCGTCGACGCGGTCCGGATGCGCCTTGAACCAGGCGCGGATCGACTGCATCGTCACCTCCGCCAGCGGGATCTCGCCAATCTCGCTCAGGATCTTGCCGGGCCCGGTGAAGCGCTGGCCGGATTTGGCGGCATAGGTGACGCGGACAAGCCGGCCGTCGGTCATGGCGAGGCGTGCGGCACCTTGCACGTGAATGAAGAAGGCATCGACCTTGTCGGCCAGCCAGGCGATTTCCAGGCCCTTGCCGTCGAGCGCGCCGCGCTCGATCTCGCCGCGGTCGGGATACTCGACCGGCCCGTTCGGCGTCTGGCGCGCGAAAGCGAGGTAGGGATCCTGGCCGGGCGGCCGGTTTCCGTCGTCGATATCGACGAGATCGGCCGGGCGCGACAGCAACGGCACCGAAAATCGGTCCGTGCGCACCGGTGACGCCTCGACTTGCGGTTCATAGAAACCGGTGACGAGCCCGGCGCCGGCATTTTCGGCAGGGATAAGCGCCGGGAAAAAATGGCGCTCGAAGAAGGCGCGGGCTTCCTCGCGGGCCAAAACCGGCGACCGATTCGCCGGCGAAACGGTCCGCGCCTCCGCGTAGGCATCGGCAAAAGCTTGGAAGCCGACGCCGAGCGCACCGCTGCGATAGGGTTTGGTCAGCACATGGAAGGCCGAGCGGCGAAAGGCGGCGAAGGCCGCCAGATGGTCGTCATCGTCCCAGCCGGGCAGGTCGCCAAAGGCTTTCTCGACAAAAAGAGGCGATAGCGACACCGGAGCCTCGCCGCGTGTTTCCGAACTAGTCTTCTTCCTCGGTGGCGACGAGCTTCCAGTTCGGATCGCGCGAGCGCGTGTCGCGGGCGAAGGTCCAGACATCCTTGACCTCGGCGACGGTTTCCGGGTCGCCGTCGATGACCGCGCCTGCCTTGTCGCGGGTCGCCGAAATCAACTCGCTGATGATGCGCAGCGTGACATGCGCCTCGCCGCCCTTCATCTCGGCCGAGACGATGTCGGCCTTGTCGATGCCGACGAAGGAGGACTGGATCTTTTCCGCCTTGGCCTCGCGCTCGCCGATGGCGGCGACAAAACCGTCATAGACCTCGCGCGACAACAGGTTCTTCAGCGTTTTGCGATCGCCGTCGGCATAGGCCATGACGATCATCTCGTAAGCCATCTTGGCGCCGTCGACGAAACCCTTCGGCTCGAAGGACGGATCATTGTCCTTGATCGTGCGCAGGCCCTTGTTGAGGTCGGTGTCGGGCTTGGCGAAAGCGTCGATCGCGGCATAGGTGTCGGGAGCCGGCTCGCCTGGCGCGCGCTTGCGCGGCAGCGAGACGACGTTTTCGGATTTCTGGGCGGCATCCTTGTCGCCGGTGCGAGCCGCCGAATAGGGATCGAAGGGCGGCCGTTCGCTGCCGGTGCGGCGGCCCAGCACATTGCGCAGCTGGAAAAAGATGACCACCGCCGCAATCAGGAAGAAAATCGTGCCGAAGTCGAAGAATCCCATATCTTCCGCCAATCAATCCCTGCCCTGTGGCCGGACCGTCAGGCCCAATGGCCACGGTCGCATAGCGTTCAACATTCAAAGCATATAGAACGCAAGGCGCAATCATTCAAATCAAAGGCAGGCATACCTATCTAACAGCCTCAGTGCCAGCGGCGATTGCTCGCTGGCGGCCAAAACAATCGAAACGATCATAACAATCGAAAAAGGTTGGCAAGACTTGCGCATTTCGCTGCTTCCCTTCTTTCTCCTCGCGCTTCCGCTGCTGGAAATCGCCGGTTTCGTCATCGTCGGCCGCGAGGTCGGCGCGCTGGCGACGGTCGGCCTCGTGCTGGCCTCGAGCATCGCCGGCGTGCTTTTGCTCCGATACCAGGGCTTTGGTGTGATGGCCCGCATCCGCACCGAGATGGCCGCCGGCCAGAACCCCAGCCGCCACCTTGCGCACGGCGCCATGATCGTGGTTGCGGCGATCCTCCTGATCATCCCCGGCTTCATATCAGACATCATCGGCCTGCTGCTGTTCCTGCCGCCATTGCGCGATTTTGCCTGGAGCCGGTTCAAGGGCCGCATTGTCGTCGCCACCGATTTCTCGACCGGCGGTTTTCGTGGCCGGCGCGACAGGGTCATCGACCTCGACGATGGCGATTATTCACGCGAGGACGATTTCAAGCGCGGCCCGGATCACAACTCGCCGTGGCGGCGGCTGAAGGACGACTAGGGCGCCGTCCAAGACGGCAGACCCCTACCTATCATCGGTTCGCCACTCGGAAATCATGATAGGCCAACTCGTAGGTCTTCTGTTCGAAACCGGGCCATTCCTCTTGCAACGTAGTCGCTGAGCGCGCCCTAGAGAAATCGGCGTCCATCATCAGTTTCCATGCTTTTTGGCTTTGCAACTCGCGGGCTGCCTCGATGGCTTCCAGGAGGCAGGCGTCGGTTGCGGCGGGGTGGGCGGCCTTCAGTCGAAGGACCATCATTTCATGCGGATTGAATCTCAATATGGTACGGCGCGGGCCGATAAGCGGCTTAGGCGGCACGGCAGTATCTTCGACGAAAGGCGCGTTGCGAAGTCCGGCATCGAACTCAATCATATTGAGCAAAAATTCGGACCTCAGGAGAAGGTATGCGGCATCCCAAAGGGGCAACTCAGCCATCTTGTCGAAAATAGACTTGGCTTGCGGTACCGACCGCAGCTTGGCCGTCAAATTTTTGGGTGTGATCATCTGGACCCTCGACGCGCAGAATAGCAGTTTGACGCCATGTGATTGAAACTGAAAATCAAATGTGACGCTACCCACTACCGCAAGGCGGCAAACCTTGTCTTGTCATCCCCGCCATGGTAGCGAACGCCCGATTTCAATTCGGTCAGCGACGCTGCCCAGGCAAGAGGACAAGGCTTATGGCCAGCAAAGATGACGCGCCGGTCGGCGCAGCCAACGGAAACGGCAATGCGGCGCAGCCGTCGCTCAACGTTCTGGCGCAATATGTGAAGGACCTGTCCTTCGAAAGCCCCGGCGCGCCCAATTCGCTGCGCGGCCGCGACAAGGCGCCGGGCATCGCCATCAACGTCAACGTCAACGCCAACCCGCTCTCCGACAAGCAGTTCGACGTCAATCTGACGCTGAACGCCAAGGCGTCCTTCGACCAGGAAGTGCTGTTCAATGTCGAGCTGGTCTATGGCGGCGTGTTCGCCATTGCAGGTTTTCCGCAGGAGCACATGCTGCCGATCCTGTTCATCGAATGCCCGCGCCTTTTGTTCCCGTTCGCCCGCCAGATCATCGCCGAGGCAACCCGCAATGGCGGCTTCCCGCCGCTGATGCTCGACCCCATCGACTTCGCACAGATGTTCCAGCAGAAGCTGGCCGAGGACGAGGCGTCCAAGGTCAAGGTGAGCTGAGCTCGGCTGCCATCGCTGTTGTTTTCTGAGAACCCGGCCTCGCGCCGGGTTTTCTGTTTAAGGTGTTGGAGAGATAGCTGAGGCACCGGCGCCCTTCGAATGGCCGAAGCCTTCGGGTCTTCGTCATCCTTGGCGAAGCAAGGAGCGAAGCGACGCGGCGCAGACCCTAGGATCCATGCCGTGACGTTTGCCTTAGAATGCAGCGGATCAGAATGGCGCTTGTCCGCGCACCGAGGCTTGTTACCCTGAAACCATGACCGGCTACGTCTACATGACCGCGAGTCAGAAGCGCGGTACGATCTACATCGGTGTCACCAACGATCTCGGTCGCCGCATGCCGGAGCACAAATCCGTGAGGGCTCGCGCTTCACCAGCCGCTACGGTGTTCAGCGGTTGGTCTGGTACGAAGAATATTTCGATATTACCGATGCCATCCAGCGCGAGAAGTCACTGAAGCGCTGGCCGCGACAATGGAAGATCGAGTTGATCGAAAAAGCCAATCCGGAATGGTTCGAGCTGTTTCGCGGGACGGGGTGGTAGGCGTTCGGTTCCTTGCACCGCCGGAGCACTGCACCACTGTCACGGCATGGATCCTAGGGTCTCCGCAACGTCGCTTCGCTCCTGCTCCGCCCTAGTCTAGGATGACGAAGCCGCGAGGGTTTCGGTCAGCAATTGCTCAGCCAACCGCAACCTTCAGCCACAGTGCCTTTTCGCCAAGCGTCCCGACCATGCCGGTGTGCGCGGCGCGTTCGGCTTCGGTGACACGCGGCGGCAGGGGTGCCGGGCGCTGGCTGATGATGATTTCGATCTGGCGGACATTCTCGCCTTGCGCCGGCGCGGTGGCGCTGTCGAGGATGAGGGCCGCCTGCTTGCCGCCGATCAGCTCGATATAGACCTCGGCCAGCAATTCGGAATCGAGCAGGGCGCCGTGCTTGGTGCGCTTGGTGTTGTCGATGCCGTAGCGCCGGCAGAGCGCATCGAGCGAATTGGGGCCCATCGGGTGCTTGCGGCGCGCCAGCGCCAGCGTGTCGACGACAAAACCATTGTCTATGACCGGGTGACCAAGCCGGCCGAATTCGACGTTGAGGAAGCCGACATCGAAAGTGGCGTTGTGGGCGACCAGCTTGGCGCCGTCGGTGAAGTCCAGCCACTCCTGCACAATCTCGGCAAAGGTTGGCTTGCCCGCGAGATCCGCCGCGCTGATGCCGTGCACGGCCTGTGCCTCGGCGTGGATCGCGCGGCCTTGCGGGTTGATGTAGTGGTGGAAGGTCCTGCCGGTCGGAAAGCGGTTGACCAGCTCGACGCCGCCAAGCTCGATGACGCGGTCGTCGCGCGAATCGAGGCCGGTGGTTTCCGTGTCGAAGATGATCTCACGCATCGAATCAGTCGCTCCGCTCCAAGGGAGCAGATTCATACAACGGAACAAAATGGCAATGAGAAACGGCGTTGCCTAGGACAATCGCCACAGGTTTGCGCTGCCCCTCATCGCCTTGCCGGGCACTTCTCCCCGTATAGTGACGG
>NZ_RZTF01000202.1:0-11539 GCF_004023175.1 Mesorhizobium sp. M7A.F.Ca.MR.362.00.0.0 | reverse complement strand
AATCTGCAGCGGCTGCGCGAGAAGGCCGGCACGCTGGGCAGCCGTTACGTGCTGGTCGACATTCCGGCAGCGCAGGTCGAAGCGGTCGAGAACGACCGCGTCGTGCTTCGCCACACCGCGATCGTCGGCAAGATCGACCGGCAGACGCCGATCGTCAATTCCAAGATTAACGAGATCATCGTCAATCCATACTGGAACGCGCCCGTCTCGATCGTGCGCAAGGACATCATTCCGCTGATGCGGAAGGATCCCGATTATCTCAAGAACAGCCACATCCGCCTGTTCGCGCCCGATGGCAGCGAAGTCGATCCCATGAATGTGGACTGGTCGACCGACGACGCCGCCAAGTACCGGTTCCGCCAGGATCCCGGCTCGGAAAACGCCATGGCCTCGGTGAAGATCAATTTTCCGAGCCCTGACGGCGTCTACATGCACGACACGCCGCAGCAGAGCCTGTTCGGCAAGATGTTGCGTTTCGATTCCTCGGGCTGCGTGCGCGTGCAGAATGTGCGCGACCTCGTCACCTGGATCCTGCGCGACACGCCCGGCTGGGATCGCCAGCATTTCGAGGCGGCGATCAAGACGGGTGAAAACACGCCGATCCAGGTCACCAATCCGGTGCCGGTCCACTTCCTCTATCTCTCGGCCTGGTCGACCGGTCCGGGCGTGGTGCAGTTCCGCGACGACGTCTACGCGCTTGATGGCAACAACGAACTGCAGATCACGTCCGCGCTGTAAACATTTGATTCCTACCTAAAAAGGCCGCCTCTCAGGGCGGCCTTTTTCATTGATTGGGTGCCGCGGCGTTTTTCACGGGACGGGCGGCTGGACGGATCGGCCGGCTTTGCGCATGGTCGGCGGAAAGCCTGGAACCGGACCATGGAAGTCGCCGTCTTCATTCTGGTCGTGCTCGTCTTCGTGGCGCTTTCCGGCGCTCTGGTTCGCCTGGTACGGGTGCCGTTGCCGGTGCTGCAGATTGCGATCGGTGCCGCGCTTGCGTGGCCGGTGCGTGGCATCCATGTCGAGATCAATCCGGAACTGTTTCTGCTGGTGTTCATTCCGCCGCTGCTGTTCGGCGATGCCTATGGCGCACCGAAGCGTGAACTGATGGCGCTGCGCGGACCGATCCTGGATCTGGCCATAGGGCTGGTCTTCTTCACCATCGTCGGCTTCGGCTACGCCTTGCATTGGCTGGTGCCGAGCATCCCTCTGGTGGTCGCTTTTGCGCTTGCCGCGGTGCTGTCGCCGACCGACGCGGTGGCGGTTTCCTCGATCGTCGACAGGAATGTCGTCCCGGCCCGGCTGATGCACATTCTGGAAGGCGAGTCGCTGCTCAACGATGCGTCGGGGCTGGTCATGTTCCGCTTTGCCGTGGCGGCGGTGCTGACCGGCAGCTTTTCCCTTGCCGCGGCTTCGCTCAGTTTTCTCTATGCCGTGGCGATCGGCATCCTGATCGGCGTGGCGGCGCTGTTCGTTGCCGCCAAGCTGCTGCAATTGCTCAACCGGATCGGCGGCGTGCCGGCCGAAGCGCAGGTGCTGGTGATGGTCCTGCTGCCCTTCATAGCCTATCTCGGCGCCGAGCATGTCGGAGCTTCCGGCATCCTGGCGGCTGTCACCGCCGGCCTGCTCACCGGCGGCTCCGGCGTGTTTCGCTTCCTCGGCGTCTCGGCGCGCATGCAGACGATGTCGCTGTGGACGACGCTTTCCTTCGTTTTCAACGGCGCTCTCTTCATCGTGCTCGGCCTGCAGCTTCCCGACATCATCCGCCATGTGCCGCCGGAACTCATGAGCCTGCACCCGATCATCCAGCCGATCGCGACCGTCATCGCGCTGACGCTGTGCCTGATCGCGTTGCGGTTCCTATGGATTTGGGTGGGCGATATCGCGGCCGGCATCGCCGCGCGTTTGGGCAAGCGCAAGGCGGAGCCGTTCGGGCTGCGCGTGCGGCTCGCCGGTTCGGTGGCCGGCGTGCGTGGCGCCATTACGCTGGCCGGCATCCTGTCACTGCCGCTCGCCATGCCGGACGGCTCGCCGTTTCCGGCGCGCGACCTGGTCATTTTCCTGGCCGCCGGCGTCATCATCTGCTCGCTGGTCATCGCCAGCCTCGCTCTGCCGACGATCGCCAGGGGGCTGGTCGAGCCCGGTGAGGATGCCGGCGCCGCCGAGGAGCGCCTGGCGCGCGTGGGCGCCGCCAAGGCGGCAATCGCGCGCATCGAGAGCATTGCCGGAGCCGCCGATGATGAGGGAGGCGAGGTGCCCGGCGCCAGGCTTGCCGCTGCTGATAACATTGTCGCCGGCTACCGGCGCCGCATCGCCGCCTCGGACGAAGCCGATGAGGCCCGCGCTGAGGCGCGCGAAGCCGGAAGGCTGGAACTCGAATTGAGATCTGCCGGCATCGAAGCCGAGCGCGAGGCCGTGCGCGCCATGTTTCGCAGCGGCGAGATCAACGACCATACGTCGCAGGCGCTGTTTGCCGAAATCACGCTTACCGAGGCACTGCTGAAAGGCCGGAAGGCTCGGAAATAACGACCCGCGGGCCTGGCTGGCGCAATCCGGCCAGCAAATTTCGCGCCGCAAACGTGGCGGGGTGAAAACAACTGTGTTAATGGCGCGGCAAATGCAAGTCGCCCAAAAGTGTGCAGCGGTTTTGGGACAACGACTTGCATAAATCGAAAATTGCCCCCGAACCCCGAGGATTTCAGGCCATGGCAACAGCAGCGGCAGTGTCGAACAAATTCGAATCCTTCTTCGAAACCACGCTAGCCGACGCCGATCCGGAGATTTTCGGCGCCATCCGCAACGAACTCGGCCGCCAGCGCCACGAGATCGAACTGATCGCCTCGGAAAACATTGTTTCCCGCGCCGTGCTTGAGGCGCAGGGCTCGATCATGACCAACAAATATGCCGAGGGCTATCCCGGCAAGCGCTATTATGGCGGCTGCCAGTTCGTCGACGTGGCCGAGGAACTGGCCATCGAGCGCGCCAAGAAGCTGTTCGGCTGCAACTTCGCAAACGTCCAGCCGAATTCCGGCAGCCAGATGAACCAGGCGGTGTTCCTGGCGCTTTTGCAGCCGGGCGACACGTTCATGGGCCTCGACCTCAATTCCGGCGGCCATCTGACCCATGGTTCGCCGGTCAACATGAGCGGTAAATGGTTCAAGGTCGTCTCCTATGGCGTGCGCCAGGACGACCATCTGCTCGACATGGATGCCATCGAGAAGACCGCGCATGAGACCAAGCCGAAGCTGATCCTGGCCGGCGGCACCGCCTATTCGCGCGTCTGGGACTGGAAGCGGTTTCGCGAGATCGCCGATGCGGTCGGCGCCTATCTGATGGTCGACATGGCGCACATCGCCGGCCTGGTCGCCGGCGGCGTGCATCCGTCGCCGCTGCCGCACGCCCATGTCGTGACCACTACGACGCACAAGTCGCTGCGCGGCCCGCGCGGCGGCATGATCCTGTGCAATGACGAGGACATCGCCAAGAAGATGAATTCGGCGGTGTTCCCCGGCCTGCAGGGCGGTCCGCTGATGCATGTCATCGCTGCCAAGGCTGTCGCTTTCGGCGAAGCGCTGAAGCCAAGCTTCAAGGTCTATGCCGAGAGCGTTGCCGCCAACGCCAAGGCGTTGGCCTCCAGCCTCAAGGAGACTGGTCTCGACATCGTCTCCGGCGGCACCGACAACCATCTCATGCTGGTCGACCTCAGGCCCAAGAACGCCACCGGCAAGCGCGCCGAGGCGGCGCTCGGCCGCGCCAACATCACCTGCAACAAGAACGGCATCCCGTTCGACCCGGAAAAGCCTTTCGTCACCTCGGGCGTGCGTCTCGGCACCCCGGCCGGCACCACGCGCGGCTTTGGCCAGGCCGAATTCCGCGAGATCGGCAAGCTGATCGCCGAAGTGCTGGACGGTCTCAAGGTTGCGAATTCCGACGAGGGCAATGCCGCTGTCGAAGCTGCGGTCAAGGCCAAGGTCGTGGCGCTGACCGACCGCTTCCCGCTCTATCCCTATCTCGGCTGACGCGATAGGAAGTCTTACCGCCTGCTGCAACGACAAGCGTCGTTTCAGCAGGCCGGGGCGACCGGCAGGAGCCTTGATGATGCGACCATTTCGTTTCGCCGACCTTGGTGCCGTTGGCGCTCTGGCCGCTTTGATCGCCGCGCCTTTCCCCGGCATCGCCTTGGCGCAAACCGCCTCTGCTCAACCCGCGCCCGCGCAACCCGCACCTCAGGCCGAGTCGGCGGCGCCCGCCCAGGTGGCACCCAAGCTCGAAACTTTCGGCAGATGGTCGACCCTGGCCGACGAGGTAGACACCGGTGAGGATCTGCGCAAGACCTGCGCTGCCTCGACCGCCTTTATCGGCGCGGGCGGCGTGCCCGGTACCTTGACGCTCGTCATCACGAACGGCGATGCACTGCCGCCGGATGCCTACCCGTCCATAACCATCGCCGTCGACAACAAGGGTCTGCCGGCCGGCAAGTCGATTGCCGCCACCTTCGGCGACGACAAGGGCCGTGTCGCCGCCAAACTCCATTCCGATGGCGCCGTCAACGGCCGGCTCAGTTGGACCGTGGACAATCAGGCCAAGATCAGCCTGGCGCTCTTGCGCGCCATGCGCCGGGCATCGGTGCTTGATGTCTCCTTTGGCGACGCGCCTGTTGGAAGCATATCCATGGACGGCTTCACCAAGGCCTATCGCAGTCTCGGCGCATCGTGCGGGTTCCCAACCGCCGACGTCGCCCCCTGACGACATCGGTACGCTGCCCGCTGCTGGTGAGGCTGGCAATCCTGTCTGCACCTCGCTATCTCTGCGGGGGCGAGCGGTCGACACTTTGCCATCGTTGCAAAAAGCTCTAAGCCTTTCGCTTCACCAGATTCGCCAACCAAAGGCTTCTCCATGCGCTGTCCCTATTGCCAGTCGGAAGATACGCAAGTGAAGGACTCGCGCCCCGCCGAGGATGGCGCGGCAATCCGCAGGCGGCGCGTCTGCCCCGATTGCGGCGGTCGCTTCACCACCTTCGAGCGCGTGCAGTTGCGCGACCTCGTCGTGGTCAAGAAATCGGGCCGCAAAGTGCCCTTCGACCGCGACAAGCTGCTGCGTTCGGTGGAGATCGCCGTGCGCAAACGCAATGTCGATCCCGAGCGCATCGACCGCGCGGTGACCGGCATCGTGCGCCAGCTCGAAAGTTCCGGCGAGACTGAGGTTGCTTCGGGAGAAGTCGGCCGGCTGGTCATGGAAGCGCTGAAATCGCTCGACGATGTCGCCTATGTGCGTTTCGCCTCGGTCTACCGCAATTTTCGCGAGGCCAAGGATTTCCACGAACTGCTGGGCGAGCTCAAGGGCGACGAAATCAAGGGTGAAGAGGAAGCCAGCTGAGCATGACTGCAAGCGAACAGGCCGCCCTTGATCGCCGCTTCATGGCGGCGGCACTCAGACTGTCGCGAAAAAATGCCGGGCGAACCGCGACCAACCCGTCTGTCGGCACGCTGATCGTGCGCGACGACGGCAATGGTCCGATGATCGTCGGCACCGGCGTCACCGCTGTCGGCGGCCGCCCGCACGCCGAGACCGAGGCCCTGGCCGAGGCCGGCGCGCTCGCCCGTGGCGCCACCGCTTACGTCACGCTCGAACCCTGCGCTCATCACGGCCGCACGCCGCCTTGCGCCAATGCGCTGGTCAATGCCGGTGTCGCGCGCGTCGTCGGCGCCGCCAGCGATCCCGATTCGCGCGTGTCCGGCAAGGGCTACGCCATCCTGCGTGCCGCTGGTGTCGAGGTGGTCGAGAAGGTCTTGGCGGCGGAAGCCGCCGAGCAGATGGCCGGCTATCTGATTCGATCGTTGAGGAAACGCCCCGAAGTGATTCTCAAGCTTGCGCTTTCCAGCGACAGCAAGATCGGCAGGGAAGGCGAGGGACAGGTGTCGATCACCGGCGATATCGCGCGCCGCGAGGTGTATCTGATGCGCGCCGAGGCCGATGGCATACTGGTTGGTATCGGCACAGCCCTTGAGGACGATCCCGCCCTGACAGTGCGCTTGCCGGGGCTGGAGAACCGTTCGCCTGCACGCATCGTGCTCGACCGCCAGATCAGGTTGCCGGAGGCTTCGAAGCTGGTTTCGGGCGTGGACCGGGTGCCGCTCTATGTCGCCGCTTGCCTGGAGGCCGATCCGCTGCGGCGCGCAGCACTCGAACGCGCCGGCGTGCGCTTCATCGGCACGGAGACCCATGAAGGCGGTGTCGCGCTGCCGGAACTGCTTGAGGATCTGGGTGCGTTCGGCATGGCCAGCGTGCTGGTTGAGGGCGGCGCCAAGGTGGCAAGCGCCTTCCTGGCCGATGGGCTGGTCGACCGCATCGTGCTGTTCCAGGGGCCGGAAGCGATCGGCGATGACGGCATTGCGTCGCCAATCGACGCTGACCATATCCCGGCAGGATTTCGCAAGCTGCGCGACATGCGTTTCGGCGAAGACAGCTACGCCGAGTGGATAAGAGACATTTAGGATCAACACCGATGTTTACCGGAATTGTCACCGATGTCGGCACTGTCGCGTCCGTCAAGCCGCTCAGGGAAGGGGTGGGTTTGCGCATCGACACCGGCTATGACCCACAGACCATTGCCATCGGCGCGTCGATTTCCTGCGGCGGCGTCTGCCTGACGGTCACGGGCTTGCCCGACAGCGGCTCCAACGCACGCTGGTTCGAGGTCGAGGCCTGGGAAGAGGCGCTCAGGCTGACCACGGCCTCTGGCTGGAAATCCGGTACCAAGGTCAATCTGGAGCGCGCACTGAAGATCGGCGACGAACTTGGCGGCCACATCGTTTCGGGCCATGTCGACGGCATCGCCGAGCTCATCGAGCGCAAGGATGAGGGCGACGCGGTGCGCTTCACACTGGAGGCGCCGCGCGAACTGGCGAAGTTCATTGCGCCCAAGGGCTCGGTCGCGCTCGACGGCACTTCGCTCACCGTCAACAAGGTGGAAGGCGCGCGCTTCGACGTGCTGCTGATCCACCACTCGCTGACCGTGACCACCTGGGGCGAGCGCAAAGTCGGCGACCGCGTCAATCTCGAGATCGACACCATGGCCCGCTACGCGGCGCGGCTGGTGGAGGCGGCGAAAGAGGGGCTTTGAGCTATTGGCCAATCGAAACTCGACTTAATCAGCTTTAATCGCTATGATTAAATCCGATTATGAGGTTCAAATGGACACAAAGGTAATCACCGCTCATGTTCCGCTCCCACTTGCAGAAAAGGTTGATCAGCTAGCTGCTCGCCTTGAGCGTCCGCGTGGTTGGATTGTCAAACAAGCTCTTTCTGCCTGGGTCGACTTGGAGGAAGAGCGCCGGCGGCTGACACTCGAAGCGCTGGCCGATGTGGATGCCGGCCGAGTTATCGATCATCAGGCAGTGCAGGCGTGGGCTGACAGTCTTGGCACTGAAAAGCCGCTGCCTGTGCCACGTTGATGGAGTTGAAGTGGACCAGCAAGGCTTTGTCCGACCTGGTCAGGCTTCATGATTTTCTCGCGTCAACAAATAGCCAGGCAGCCGCACGTGCCGTGCAGGCACTCACCGCTGCGTCTGCACGGCTAGTCGAGTATCCGCGCATCGGTGAAAGACTGGAAGAGTTCGAGCCACTCGAACTGCGCCGCATTTTGGTGGGCAACTACGAAATACGCTACGAAATACGAAATGACACGATTTCTGTGCTGCGCCTATGGCACACGCGAGAGGATCGATAGGGCAGGCTTGGCCTTCTCCAATCTTCCGCTTGCGATGAACCCGGCTTCGGCCTAAGTCACCGGCAACTCCCCGGAGACTTTTATGGCTGGTACATCCCAACACGGCAAAGCCTTCATTCGTCCGAAGGCGAAGGCGCATCTGCTCATTGTCGAAGCGCGCTTTCACGACGACCTTGCCGACGCGCTGCTCGAAGGCGCGACAAGCGCGCTCGATGAAGCGGGCGCGACTTACGACGTCGTCACCGTTCCAGGTTCGCTCGAGATTCCGGCGGTGATTACCTTCGCACTGGACGGTGCGGAAGGCGGCACACATTATGACGGCTTTGTCGCGCTCGGCACCATCATCCGCGGCGACACCTACCATTTCGACATTGTCGCCAATGAATCCAGCCGCGCGCTCATGGATCTGAGCGTGCAGGACTCTGTCTGCATCGGCAACGGCATCCTGACCACCGAGAATGACGCCCAGGCCTGGACTCGCGCCAAGCGCTCGGAAGGCGACAAGGGCGGCTTTGCCGCGCGTGCGGCGCTGACCATGATTGCCCTCAAGGAACAACTGGGAGCGCGATCGTGAGCGAACCCGCTTCGCCCGGCCAGCCCACGGTGCGCCACGCCAACAAGCGCGGCGCTGCCCGTCTGGCCGCCGTGCAGGCGCTCTATCAGATGGATGTCGCCGGCAGCGGTGTCTTCGAGATCACCGCCGAATATGAGGCCTTTCGTCTCGGCAAGGAAGTCGACGGCGCGCTCTATCGCGAGGCCGATGCGCAATGGTTTCGCGCCATCCTGGCGGGTGTCGTCGAGAACCAGAAGACCATCGATCCGATCATCCGCCAGGCGCTGACCGAGGACTGGCCCCTGTCGCGGCTGGATTCGACGCTGCGCGCCATCCTGCGCGCCGGCGTCTACGAACTGATGAAGCGCGAGGATGTCCCCGTCGCCGTCATCGTCTCCGAATATGTCGACATCGCCAAGGCCTTCTACGAGGAAGACGAGCCGAAGCTGGTCAATGCCGTGCTCGACCGTGTGTCTCGCCGGGTGCGTGGCGAGGGGCGCGGCAAGGACGCATCATGACGGCGATCGCCCTCGAGACCGGTCAGGAGGCGCGCCGCACCGCGCTGATCCTCGCCGCCTCGCAGGCGATCATCGGCTCGGCGGCCCCCATCGCCATCTCCGTGGGCGCGCTGGCCGGGCAATATCTGCTTGGTCCCGACAAATCATTGGCGACAGCGCCGATCACCGGCTTCAACATCGGCGTGGCGCTCGGCGCGCTGCCTGCAGCGGCCATCATCCGCAGCATGGGCCAGCGAAGCGGCTTCATGACCGGCACGATCGTCACGGCGCTTGGTGGCCTGATCGCCACCTTGGCGCTTTTTCAAGGCGGCTTCTGGCTGTTTGCCTTCGGCTTGCTCACGATCGGTGTCGGCGGCGCCTTCGTCCAGCAGTTCCGCTTCGCCGCCGCCGACAACGCACCGCCTGAATTCAAGGCGCGCGCCATCTCCTTCGTGCTGGCCGGCGGCGTCGTCACCGCCATCCTCGGGCCGCAGATCGTCATCTTCACCCGCGAATTGCTTGCGCCGGTCATGTTTGCCGGTTCGTTCAGCTCCATCCTGCCGCTGGCCGCCGTCGGCGCCATCATCCTGTCGTTCCTGCGGCTGCCGGCGAAAGCATCCGGCAAGGTGGAGACCGCCGACAGCGACGCCAGACCACTGGCTGAAATCATCACGCAGCCGCGTTTCGTCGCCGCGCTTTTCTGCGCGGTCGGCAGCTATGCGCTGATGAGCTTCGTCATGACGGGCGCACCGCTGGCCATGGTCGGTTGCGGCCTTTCGGAAAACGACGCGACGCTCGGCATCTCCTGGCACGTCATGGCGATGTTCGCGCCAAGCTTCTTCACCGGCTCGCTGATCCATCGCTTCGGCGCCGAACGCATTGTGGCCACCGGCCTGATCCTGCTCATCGGCTGCGCCATTGTCGCTCTGTCGGGCCTGGCGCTGTGGCAGTTCTGGACGTCGCTGATCCTGCTGGGCCTTGGCTGGAACTTCGGCTTCATCGGCGCGACCGCGATGGTTGCCGCCACCTACCGGCCGTCGGAAAAGGGCAAGGTGCAAGGCTTCCACGACTTCGTCCTGTTCGGCTCCGTCGCCTGCGCCTCGCTGATGTCGGGCATGGTCTACAACGCCTGGGGCTGGGAGATGCTGAACTGGATAGTCTTTCCGGTCACCGTCCTGTGCTTCGTGGCGCTCGGCGCGCTCAAGCTGACGAGCTTGCGCAAAGCTGAAGCCTGATTCATCCGCCGTCTCACCTGACACGGCGCTGTCAGCACGATGTCGGCCGAATTTACCGCTTCGGAACAAAAATATTGCGTCTGTACCTATTGTTATGAAACCGTGTACCCCGACTGGCCGTTGAAGCCATGCTCATATGCGGTCACCGCGTTTCGGTTCATAGCAAGGGGTTTCACAATGTTTTCAGTCAAGTTTCTGGCCGGCGCGGCATTGGCGCTCGGCATCACGGTGGCTTCCGCCAATGCCCAGGTGGTTGTCTCTTCGAAGATCGACACAGAGGGCGGCGTGCTGGGTAACATCATCCAGCTCGTGCTCAACGCCAACAACATCAAGACATCGGACCGTATCCAGCTCGGTGGCACGCCGGTGGTGCGCAAGGCGATCACCGCCGGCGAGATCGACATCTATCCCGAATACACCGGCAACGCCGCTTTCTTCTTCGAAAAGGCCGACGACCCGGTCTGGAAAGACGCCGCCAAGGCCTATGAAACGGCCAAGAAGCTCGACTACGACGCCAACAAGATCGTCTGGCTGTCGCCGTCGCCCGCAAACAACACCTGGGCGATCGCGCTTCGCAAGGAAGTCGCCGAGACCAACAAGCTCGCCACGCTTACCGACTTCGGCAAATATGTCGCGGGCGGCGGTCAGGTGGTGCTGGCGGCTTCCGCCGAGTTCGTCAATTCGGCGGCCGCACTTCCGGCTTTCCAGACTACCTATGGCTTCACGCTGAAGCCTGAGCAATTGATCACCCTCTCGGGCGGCGACACGGCGGCAACCATCGCAGCGGCCGCCAACCAGACCAATGGCGCCAATGCGGCCATGGTCTACGGCACCGATGGCGGCATCGCACCGTCCGGGCTCGTCGTGCTCGACGACGACAAGGGCGTGCAGCCAGTCTACCAGCCGGCGCCGATCATCCGCGAAGCGGTGCTGAAGGAACATCCCGAGATCGAGACGCTGCTGAAGCCGGTTTTTGCCAAGCTCGACCTCGTCACCCTGCAGGAACTGAACGGTCGCGTGCAGGTCGGCGGCGAGCCGGTCAAGGGCGTCGCCGAGGACTTCCTGAAGAAGAACGGCTTCCTGAAGTAGGACGATTCCGGCGCGCCGCTTTCGTGGCGCGCCGGATCGACTGACGGGGCAGGGCGTGAACATCCGCTTCGACAAGCTCGGCGTGGTCATCGCCGCGATATCAGCCTATGCGGCCTTCGCCGCCCCCTTTGCCACGTTCCGTGCCAACCGCATCGTCCCCGGCCAGGCGCGCTCGATTCTCGAGGCGCTGCCGGCAACGACCGGGACGCTGCTGCTCGCCATCATTGCCGCCGCGGCACTCATCGCGCTGTTCAAGACACCACTTGTGCTGCGCCTTGCCGCCAGCGTGATGGCGCTTGCCGCGCTCGCGCTGCTGATCGGTGTCGCCGGAACATTTCTCACGCCGGCGGGCAACACCTTCGCCAGAGTTTCGCCAGCCTCCGGTTTCTGGATTCTGATCTTTGCCTTCACGCTTTTGCTCGCCGACGTGCTGACA
>NZ_RZTF01000201.1:9380-11643 GCF_004023175.1 Mesorhizobium sp. M7A.F.Ca.MR.362.00.0.0 | reverse complement strand
GGTCGGCCCCTCCGGCTGCGGCAAGTCGACGACGCTGCGGATGATCGCCGGGCTGGAAGAGATCAGCGCCGGCTCGATCAAGATCGGCGGGCGCATCGTCAACGATTTGCCGCCACGCTCGCGCAACATCTCGATGGTGTTCCAGTCGTACGCGCTCTATCCGCACATGACGGTGCGCGAGAATCTCGGCTTCTCGCTGAAGATCGCCGGTGCCGCCAAGGAAGACATGGACCGCCGTGTCGCCGAAGCCTCGGCCATCCTCGGCCTCGACACGTTGCTGGATCGCCGCCCCTCACAACTGTCCGGCGGTCAGCGCCAGCGCGTCGCCATGGGCCGCGCCATCGTGCGCGATCCCGATGTGTTCCTGTTCGACGAGCCGCTTTCCAATCTCGACGCCAAATTGCGCACGCAGATGCGCACCGAGATCAAGAAGCTGCATGCCAAGGTGCAGTCGACGGTGATCTACGTCACCCACGACCAGGTCGAAGCAATGACGCTGGCCGATCGCATCGTCATCATGCGCGACGGCCATATCGAACAGGTCGGCACGCCCGACGAGGTCTTTCGGCGGCCGGCAACCCGCTTCGTTGCCGGCTTCATCGGTTCGCCGCCGATGAATTTGCACGAGGCCACGATCGATGACGGCCAGATGGTTTTCGCCAACGGCGAAAAGCTGCCGCTGCCCGCTCAGTTCAAGGCCAATGTCACGACCGGCGACAAGGTTGTGTTCGGGCTACGGCCGGACGACATCTATCCAACCGGCCATGGCATCAGTTCCGGTGGCGCGGCAGACGTCCACCAGATCGAACTGCCGATCACCGTTACCGAACCGCTCGGCAACGAGACGCTGGTGTTCGTCGAATTCAACGGTACGGACTGGGTGTCGCGCATGCTGAACCCGAGGCCACTCCGGCCGGGCGAGCGCGTCGCCATGAGCCTCGACATGTCGCAGGCGCATCTGTTTGCCACTGAGACCGGAAAGACATTGCGGAGCTGATCGGCATGACCAGAATCGAGAAAGTCGACCTTTGCATGGTGGACCTTGTACCCAAGGTCAAACGCACCGACGCGATCCAGAGCTTCGTCAGCCAGGAAACGCCGATCGTCACCATCACCGATTCCGACGGCGCGGTCGGCACCGGCTACAGCTACACGATCGGCACCGGCGGCTCGTCGGTGATGCGGCTGTTGTCCGACCATCTGGTGCCGCGCCTGATCGGCCGCGACCCCGACATGATCGAGGCGATCTGGCACGATCTCGAATTCGCCACGCATGCCACAACCATCGGCGCGATCACCGCGATAGCGATCGCGGCGATCGACACGGCACTATGGGATCTGCGGGCCAAGAAACAGAACCTGCCGCTGTGGAAACTGGCCGGCGGTGCCAAGGATCGCTGCCCGCTCTACACGACCGAAGGCGGTTGGCTGCACATCGAGACGCAGGCGCTGGTTGACGATGCGCTAGCCGCCAAGGCGAAGGGCTTTCGCGGCTCGAAAGTGAAAATCGGCAGGCCGCACGGGTCGGAGGATCTTGCCCGCCTGTCGGCGGTGCGCAAGGCGGTCGGCGACGGCTATGAGATCATGACCGACGCCAATCAGGGTTTTTCGGTCGACGAGGCGATCCGGCGCGCCGCAAGGTTGCGCGAACTCGACCTCGCCTGGATCGAGGAGCCGCTGCCGGCCGACGATATTGACGGACATGTGCGGTTGTCGAACTCGACGCCGACGCCGATCGCGATCGGCGAGTCGCTCTACTCCATTCGCCATTTTCGCGAATACATGCAGAAAGGCGCCTGCTCGATCGTGCAGGTCGATGTCGGCCGCATCGGCGGCATCACGCCCTGGCTCAAGATCGCGCACGCGGCGGAGGCCTTCGACATTCCGGTCTGCCCGCATTTCCTGATGGAACTGCATGTCAGCCTGACCTGCGCTGTTCAGAACGGCCGATATGTCGAGTACATTCCGCAACTCGACCAGTTGACCGGCAAGCGCCTCCGCATCGAGGATGGCCAGGCGCTGGCGCCCGACGAACCGGGCATCGGCATCGACTGGGACTGGGACGCGGTCAAGGCCATGGGCATCGCCGAATTCACCACGGCGATCACGAAATAGGAGACTGATATGCAGCGGATGGGGATGATTCTGGGGCTGAAACCGGAAAAGGTCGATGAGTATGTCCGCCTCCATGCCGCCGTCTGGCCCGACGTGCTGGCCATGATCTCCGCCTGCAACATCAAGAATTATTCGATCTACCTGAAGC
>NZ_RZTF01000201.1:0-9370 GCF_004023175.1 Mesorhizobium sp. M7A.F.Ca.MR.362.00.0.0 | reverse complement strand
ACCTGAAGCGGCCGGAGAACCTGCTGTTCAGCACTTTCGAATATCACGGCAGCGACTACGAAGCCGACATGGCGAAGATGGCGGCCGATCCGAAGACGCAGGAATGGTGGGCGGTCTGCATGCCATGCCAGGAGCCGCTGGCGACGCGCAAAGAGGGCGAGTGGTGGGCCGAGATGGACGAGGTCTTCCATCATGATTGAAGGCGGTTTCGACCCTGCCTTGCTCGTTCAATCCTGGCCAAAACCCTCAAAACCCCGGCCGATCGTCACTTTCGGCGCCGGATCGATCGTCGGCGACGCGCATTTCCCGGCCTACAGGAAGGCCGGCTTTCCAGTAGCCGGGCTGTATGATCCTGATCATGCCAGGGCTGAAAAGCTGGCCAGCCAATGGGGCGTGACGGCCTTTGGCTCGGTCGAAGAAGCTGCTGCCGTCGAGGGCGCGATCTTCGATCTTGCCACCCCGCCGTCGCGTCATGCCGATGTGCTGAAGTTCTTGCCTGATGGCGCGGTGGCGCTGATCCAGAAGCCGATGGGCAGCAACCTTGCCGAGGCGACCGCGATCCTCGAGATCTGCCGCGCCCGGAAGCTGCACGCAGCGGTGAACTTCCAATTGCGCTTCGCGCCGATGATGCTGGCGCTCAAGGATGCCGTCGGCAAGGGCTGGCTCGGCGAGATCGTCGACTTCGACGCCTGGCTGGCGCTGGCGACGCCGTGGGAGCTTTGGGAATTCCTGCTCAAGGCGCCGCGCGTCGAGATCGCCATGCATTCGATCCACTATCTCGACCTGATCCGGCAATTGCTCGGCGACCCCAAGGGTGTGCACGCCAAGACGCTCGGCCATCCCAACCATGCCGTGGCGCAGACGCGCACCAGCGCCATTCTCGACTATGGCGACACCGTGCGCTGCGCGCTGTCGATCAACCACGACCACAAGTTCGGCCGCCGGCACCAGGCCTGCGAGTTCCGCATCTGCGGCACAGAAGGTGCCGCCTATCTCAAGCTGGGTCTCAACCTCGATTATCCCACAGGTGAACCGGATGTGCTGGAGATTTACCCCAAGGGTGGAACGGACTGGGTCGCGGTGCCCTTGGCCGGCGAGTGGTTTCCAGACGCCTTCGTCGGCCGCATGGCCAATGTCCAGCGTTTTGCCACCGGAGAAGATGCTATGCTGATCAGTCCGGTCGAGGATGCCTGGAGCACGATGGCGCTGGTCGAGGCGGCGTATCAGTCGAGTGCGGCACCGGCGACGCCGATTGCGGAAAGACCCTGATGGAACAGATCCAGTATTTCGAAGACTATGAGATTGGCGCGTCGCGCCTGACCAGCGGCCGCACCATCACCGAGACCGACTTCATCGTCCATGCCGGCCACACCGGCGATTTCTTCCCGCACCACATGGACGCCGAGTTCATGAAGACGACGCCATTCGGCCAGCGCATCGCGCACGGCACGCTGGTGTTCTCGGTCGGCATCGGGCTGACGGCAACCGTCATCAACCCTGTCGCCTTTTCCTACGGCTACGACCGGTTGCGCTTCATCAAGCCGGTGTTCATCGGCGACACGATCCGGACGCGCACCACAATTACGGCCAGGGAAGACGACCCGAAGAGGCCGGGGTCGGGACGGGTGATCGAACGCTGCGAGGTGATCAACCAGCGCGGCGAAGTGGTGCTGGCGGCCGACCACATCTACATCGTCGAACGCAGGCCGACGCAGGGCTGAGACTTGGGAAAGTCCTAGAGCATTTCATTATCGTACCCGCCAACCCTGAGTTCTTTTCAGGATACCTTTCGAAACAGCCAAGTGAATGATCCGCGCGAATGCGTTGGTGTAGAAGATCATCATGCCCATGGCAGCAGCAGGCGCGGTGTCGCCAGCGTCGTCCATGTTGAGCACTGCAACCGAGGCGAGCGCCGTGTGTGTTGTATAGATGAAGACCACCGCGGAAACCGTCGTCATGGCGTTGACGAAAAGATAGATCGAGATGTCAAGGATTGCCGGCAGACAGATCGGCACTGTCACCCGCGTGAACAGGCGATAGAAAGGCTGCTTCAGCGAGGCCGCGACCGGCTCGAACTCACGATCGATCTGCTTCAGCGCCGTCAGGGCCGTCAAATGACCGACCGTGTAAAAGTGCGTCACGGTGCAGACGACCAGGATCGCCATTGTGCCGTAGATCGCGTGCAGCGGATTGGCCGGATTGTTGAAGAAGAAAATATAGGCCAGGCCAAGCACAAGCCCCGGCACCGCCATCGGCAGCATGGCGAGGAAGTGGAAGGCTGCCCGTCCGGTCCTGAAGCCTTCGGTCTTTTCGACGATGTAAGCGCCGACGAAGACGATGACGGTTCCAAACACAGCGGTGAGCAACGAGAGCGTGATCGAGTTGTAGTAAGAAGCCCAGCCTCCGCCATCCATGCGACCGAACGCGAAATTCTTCAGGCTGAGACTGAGGTCGTAGGGCCAGAACTTGACCAGCGCGGCGTACTGGCAAATGCCGATGATGCCGGCGATGAACAACGCGACCAGGCTGCAATAAGCCAGACAGACCAGGTCGAAGCGGCGATTGGGTTTTGCCTCGTAAGGCACCGAGCGGGCCGACAGGAGCGAAACCTGCCTACGCTGGACCAGGCGGTCGACGACGAAGGCGGCGATGGCCGGGATCAGCAAGATGACCGAGACCACCGCCCCCATCTCGAAATTCTGCTGACCAATCACTTGCTTGTAGATATCGACGGCGAGCACGTTGAACTGGCCGCCGATGACCTTCGGCAAGCCGAAATCGGTGATGACGAGCGTAAACACGACAAACGCCGCGGAGATCAAACCGTAGCGCGCGCCCGGAATGGTAACGACCCAGAACGTCCGCCACTTGCTGGCGCGCAGCGAAGCGGCGGCTTCATATTGGCGCTGGTCGGAGATCGCCAGTGCCGTCGAGATAATGATCAGAGCATGGGGAAAGGTGAAGAATATCGAGCCGACGACAATCCCCAACGGACCGTAGATCGATATGCCGCCAAGCAGGCTTTTCAACAGGCCCTGGTTGCCGAACAGATAGATGAGGGCGATGCCGGGCAGTAGCGACGGCACCAGGATGGGAGCCATGGCGATGAGCCTGAATAGGCCCTTGAAGCGCATCTTGCTTCGGTTCAAAGCGTAGGCGAAGCCGAAGGCTATGCCGACCGTGATGATGGTGCTGATCAGCGCGATCAGGAAGGAGTTCTGGATCGAGCGGAACAGCGTTGGCGTCGAGAAGTAGGTTGTGTAGTTGTCCAACCCAAGCTCGCGCGCGGGCCTCAGCATAATGCGCCGAAAGGTGTTCGAATCGACTTCCTGCCATTCGGTGCCGCGGTGGAGTTGCGTGCCGATCAGGAAATAAGCGTCATCGGTCGTGCCGCGGACCTTGTATTTGACCGGGCTGCGGAAACTGAAATCCGGAAAGAAGCTGGTGGCCGGTAGCCGACCATCGGAACTGGTCGCAAGCTTTTCTGGCGGGACCGCGGCGAGTTTCTCGTTCAGAGCGGCGGCCGTCACTGGCTCGCCGAAATTGCCGAGCTTGTCGCTGACCTGGAATTCGAACGCGCCAAGATCGAAGCTGTAGGTCGAGAACGATTTCGACAGCATCACGTAGAGCGGGGCTGCCAGCGACAGGACCAGATAGAACGAGATGACGACCAGCAGGCCGCGCTTGATCAACTCGTCCTTGTCGAGCGACTGTCGGAGCGCCCGACCGGACGGCATCAGGATATCAGTTGCCGCCGCCATGGCGCTCTCCTTGCGGGAAGACAAGCAGTCGGTCGGCGGGCAGTTCCACCGTTAGCGCTCCGCCTTCGGCGAGGCCGAGACGCCGCGTGGCGTTGACCGAGAAATCGGCGATCAGAATCTCGTCTCCAAGCTCTCCGCCGCGCAGCCGGGTGCGCCAGAACGAACCCAGGAATTCCATTTCACCGACGGTCACTTCGATCAGGTTTTCCGAAGTCTTCACCACATCGGGTGCTCCAGGCGAGCGCGAACCCGGCCCGTGTGGAATCACGTCTTCCGGTCGAATGGCGGCGACGACTGCTTCGCCGTTCGCAAAGCTGTGCGGCGCGCATCTGAAAGCCTTCGTCCCGAAGCCTACCGAATCTGCTCCTACCGTCGCATCGAACTTGTTGGTCTCGCCGATGAAATCGGCGACGAACAGCGTCCTGGGATGGCGATAGATTTCAGTCGGGCTGCCGACCTGCTCGATGACGCCATGGTTCATGACTACAATGCGGTCGGCCAACGACAATGCTTCTTCCTGGTCGTGCGTAACCATGATCGTGGTGACGCCGAGCTTGCGCTGCAGCCCCTTGATCTCGTGGCGCAAGTGCACGCGCACCTTGGCGTCGAGCGCCGACAGCGGCTCGTCGAGCAGAAGCAGGCCGGGCGAGGTGGCGATGGCCCGAGCGAGCGCGATGCGCTGCTGCTGCCCGCCGGAAAGCTGCGCTGGGTATTTCTTCGCCTGATCGGGCAAGCCGACCAGCATGAGCAATTCCTTGACGCGGGCATCGATCTCGGCGCGCGGCCGTTTGGTGTTTTCCAGGCCAAAGGCGATGTTCCTTTCAATCGTCAGATTGGGAAACAGCGCGTAGGACTGAAACACGATGCCGTAGTCGCGTTTTGACGGCGGCAGCGTTGAGATATCCCTGCCCCCCTGGCGGACGACGCCTCTGGTCTGCAGGTCGAGGCCGGCGACGGCGCGCAGCAGCGTGGTCTTGCCGCAACCCGAAGGGCCGAGAAAGCAGATGAATTCGCCTTCGTTGATGTCGAGCGAGATGTCCTTCAGCGCATGGAACTCGCCGAAGGCCTTCCAGAGATGTTCGATCCGCAGGTAAGCCGTGTTGCCGGCAGCGGTCATGGGATGCACCTCGGCCAGCGTTGCCGATAGATCAGCGACGGGTTCGTGTCTCATTTTGACCATCCGGGAAGAGTTACGAGAAGGGCGCCGCTCTGACGGCGCCCTGTCGAAATGCTCTGCGTCTAGCTCTTGGGCTCAGACTTGGCGTCGTAGCGCTTCGTCCACTCGTCGAGAATGGCCTTGCGGTGGTTGGCCGCCCACTCGAAGTCATTGTCGATCATCTTGGACTCGATATCTGCGGGCAGGAATTCGACCGGCTTGGCGACATTCGGCATAGCCAGAACCGCATAACCTACATTGTACATCTCGTTGGCCTCCTTGCTGATCGACCAGTCGAGCAGCGTTTTGGCGGCTTCGAGATTTTTCGTTCCCGCAACGATCGCGGATGCCTCCATGTCCCAGCCGATGCCTTCGGACGGGATGACGATATCGAGGGGAGCGCCCTCCTTCTTCGATTTCGCGGCGCGGAACTCGAACGAGATGCCGATTACGGTTTCACCGGCGGCGGCCATTTTGCACGGCTTCGAACCAGAATGCGTGTAGGCATCAATATTCTGATGCAGGGCATCCATATAGGCCCAACCATCCTTCTCGCCGAACAACTGCAGCCAGCTCGATACATCGAGGAAGCCGGTGCCGGACGAGGCCGGGTTCGGCATCACGATGTGACCCTTGTATTCCGGCTTGGTAAGATCTTTCCAGCTGGTCGGCTCGGCGAGGCCAAGCTTTTTGCCCTCCACGGTGTTGAAGCAGATCGAAGCCGCCCAGGCGTCCATGCCAACCCAGGCCGGTGGCGTGTCCTTGTCGACAAACTTCGGCTTGAGCAATTCGACGCCTTTTGGCGCGTAGGGCTCAAGCATGCCTTCGGTCTTCAGCACCAGAAGCGATGTAGCGGCAAGGCCCCAGACAACGTCGGCCTGCGGATTGTCCTTTTCGGCCAACAGCTTGGCGGTAACGACACCCGTGGAGTCGCGGACAAAGTTCAGTTTGATGTCGGGATGGCTCTTTGTGAAAGTCTCGGCGTAGCGGGCGAGATCTTCGGCTTCAATGGCGGTATAGACTGTCAGTTCGGAGGTTTCGGCAAAGGCGGCGGATGACATCAATGCCGCGGCGAAGGCCATTGCGATAGTTGCGTTGCGCGATTTCATGCTCAGTTCCCCTTTGATTGTTGGCACATTCTGCGATGCACTGTGACGATCGCGCCGGTGGACATTGCGGCCCTGTAGCGCTTGTGGATGTCGTCGTTGGGTCAACTCTGGGGATTGGTGATCGATAAGTAAAATCTATTTATTTTATGACAGACAAACTTCTACTGATAGTCGTCATGGAACTGTCGCATGCCTGTTGCGGCCGCTATTTCGCGCTTGCGAAAGCCCACGATTGGCAACGGAGACGGTTATGGTCAGCCGAACGAAACGCCCGTTGTCTGTGCCCGCAAACGCGGGTCGGACGAGCGGACAGTCACCACCAGATCGCCCCCCCTCGCCCGCAAGCCCGCGTCGATTTCGGGGCATTCGAGCTCGCGGTCGGTGCGCACGGCCTTCATGGTCAGGCCGCCAGCACGGCGGTCTCGAGGATGTCGAGCGCACGATCGAGATCAGCTTTCGAAATGACCAGCGGCGGCGACAGCGTCAGCACATTGCCCTGGCTGACCTTGAAGCTCAGCCCCTGCCCCAGGCAAGCATAGAAGACGCGTTCGGCGAGATCGCGCGCCGGCTCGCGCGTATCGCGATCCTCGACGAGCTCGACGCCGACCATCAGTCCCCTGCCCCTGACGTCGCCGACATGGGGCGAGCGCGCCATCAGGTGCTGCATACGCTCCAGCATGTGCCGGCCAAGTTCGGCCGCGCGTTCGACCAATCCTTCCTCCAGGATGATGTCGATCGTCGTCAGTGCGGCGCGGGTCGTCACCGGGTTCTTCTCGTGGGTGTAGTGGCCGATCGCGAAGCCACCGGTGACGTCGAGGTCGCGGCGCGCGATGACGGCGGCGATCGGCAGGATGCCGCCGCCGAGCGACTTGCCGAGGACGACGATGTCGGGCGTCACATCATCATGCTCGTGGGCGAAGAATTTTCCCGTCTTGCCCAGCCCGGTCGGGATCTCGTCGAAGATCAGCAGCGTGCCGTGCCGGTCGCAGGCTTCGCGAACCCGCTTCCAGAAACCGGGCGGCGGCGGGTTGGGCGTCGCCCGCATCGGTTCTGCGACGACCGCCGCCACGTCCTGTTCGCGGCCGAGCACATAGGCGATCATGTTGGCGCAAGCGAGCCCCGAGGTTTCGAGGGAATCGTGGCCATAGGGACAGCGATAGCCGTCCCAGGGTGCGACGTGCTCGGTGCCGGTCATCATCGGGCCTGATATGTGCGAGCGGAAGGTCGCCTCGCCGCCGAGGCTTGCAGCGCCGAAGCCGGCCCCGTGGAACGCATCCCAGAACGACACCGTCTTGAAGCGGCCGGTCGCGGCGCGGGCGATCTTCAGCGCGACCTCGATGGCATCCGAACCACCGGTGGTGAACAGCACCTTGCCGAGATCGCCGGGCGCCAATGCCGCCAGCTTCTCCGCCAGCTCGACGGCGGGCTCGCAGGTAAAGCGGCGCGGCGCAAAGCAGAGCTCATCGAGCTGCTTTTTGATCGCCGTGACCAGCCTTGGATGGCCGTAGCCGAGGTGATGCACGCTGTTGCCGTGGAAATCCATGAAGCGGCGGCCAGCGGTGTCCTCGATCCAGATGCCTTGCGCCTTCGCGATGGTCGAAAGGCAGGGGCTGGACAGACTCTGGTGCATGAAGGCAGCCGCGTCGCGATCGAGCAAGCCGCGGATCCGCGGATCGTCCTGCCCGGCATCCCATCGGCCGCGAGCCGCTGTGGTGTTGGAATCGCCTTCGGTGTGCACAAGCTCTTTGATCGCGGCCATCATGGTCTCCGAAACGCGAATGAGGGAGCGGCGAACGCTCCCTCGGTTGTCTTATCCGTCAATGCCGCCCGGTCAGGACCAGGGCAGCGAAAATGTCTTCACATTGGTGTAGCTCTTCATCGCCTCGATGACGCCTTCCTTGTAGCCATTGCCCGAATCCTTGATGCCGCCGAAGGGCGACATCTCGATGCGGTAGCCCGGCACTTCCCAGATGTTGACGGTGCCGACCTGAAGGCCGGCGATGTATTTCTGCATGCGCGGAAAAGAGTTGGTGCAGACGCCCGACGACAGGCCGAAGGCGGTCGAGTTGGACAGTGCGATCAGCGCATCATCGTCGTCCGGCGCGCGAACGATCGGGATGATCGGGCCGAACGTCTCCTCCATCACCAATTCGGATGTGTGAGGAACGCGATCGACGACGATCGGCGGCAGCAACGCGCCCTGACGACCCGGATTGTAGAGGATTTCGGCGCCCTGCTCGGCGGCCATGTGGACGCGGGCTTCGAACAGCGCCGCCGCCTTCTCGTGCACGACGGTGCCAAGGTCGGTCGAGCGGTCCATCGGATCGCCGAAGCGGATTTTTTTCGCCCGCTCCAGCACCAGCGGCACGAAGCGGTCGGCGACGCTTTCCTGAACCAGGATGCGCTTGACCGCGGTGCAGCGCTGGCCGGAGTTCTTTGTCGCGCCGGCGACGGCCAGATCCGCGGCTCTGGCCAGATCCTCGTCGGAGAGATCGTTGAGGATGATTAGCGGGTCGTTGCCGCCGAGTTCCAGCACCTGGCGCTTGTAGCCGGCGGTGCGGGCGATCATCTTGCCGACCGGCACGCCGCCGGTGAAAGTGATCAGGTCGATATTGTCGTTGGTGATCATCTCGTTGCCGATGTCTGCGGGCCAGCCGGTCACCACCGACAGCATTTCGGGCGGCAGACCGGCTTCATAGAGAATGTCGGCCAGGAGAAGCGCCGTCATCGGCGTCAATTCGGTCGGCTTGACCACCACGCAATTGTTGGTGGCGATCGCCGGCGCCACCTTGTGCGAGACCATGTTGAGCGGGTGGTTGAACGGCGTGATCGCCGAGATCGCCTTCAACGGCTCGCGGGTGGTGAAGATCTTGCGCGCCTTGCCGTGCGGGGTGAGGTCGCAGGAGAAGATCTGGCCGTCATCCTGGATGCACATCTGCGCCGACAGCGTGAACACGTCATAGGCACGGCCGACCTCATAGAGCGAGTCCGTCTTGGAGATGCCGAGCTCGAGCGTGATGAGATCGGAGATTTCTTCGCGGCGCGACGCCAATGCCTCGGCGGCGCGGAACAGGATCTGCTGACGCTCGTAGCGCGTCAGCTTCGATTTGTAGCTGGCGGCGATCTCGAATGCTTTTCGCGCGTGCTCGGCACGCCCGGCCGGCACCGTGCCGATGACGGTGTCGTTCCAGGGGTAGCGCACCTCGACGACGCCGTCGGCATCAACTTTCTTGCCGGCAATGCGCATCGGCTCGTGGCGGACTGTGATGGCTGGGTCGAGCTTGGTCATGGGTTCTGCTCCAGCAGATTCTTGGGTACGTCGCGGGGTCGACCCCCACTCCGGC
>NZ_RZTF01000200.1:3541-11650 GCF_004023175.1 Mesorhizobium sp. M7A.F.Ca.MR.362.00.0.0 | reverse complement strand
GCGCCGTAACGACAATCCCTTCACCAATCTGCCGAAGGAAATCGACTACAAGGTCTTCACCACCGCTTTCGACGAGACGGTCGGCGCCGAGGAGCTGTGCGAAGAGGAAGAACTCGACCGGCTGCGCGCCTTCCTCGACAAGCAACTGGCCAATCTGTCCGGCGTCGTTGGGCGGCTGGCCAACCGGCTACAGCGCCGGCTGATGGCGCAGCAGAACCGCTCCTGGGATTTCGACCTGGAAGAAGGTTACCTCGACCCGGCAAGGCTGGTGCGGGTCGTCATCGACCCGATGCAGCCGCTGTCGTTCAAGCAGGAGCGCGACACCAAATTTCGCGACACGGTGGTGACGCTGGTGCTCGACAATTCCGGCTCGATGCGCGGCCGGCCGATCACGGTCGCGGCAACCTGCGCCGACATATTGGCGCGCACGCTGGAGCGTTGCGGCGTCTCGGTCGAGATCCTCGGCTTCACCACACGGGCCTGGAAGGGCGGGCAGGCGCGCGAGAAATGGCTGAAGGATGGCAAGCCGCCGAATCCTGGCCGGCTCAACGATCTGCGCCACATCATCTACAAGTCCGCCGACCATCCGTGGCGGCGGGCGCGGCGCAATCTCGGCCTGATGATGCGCGAAGGCCTGCTCAAGGAAAATATCGACGGCGAGGCGCTGCTGTGGGCGCACAACCGGCTGATCGCCCGGCCCGAGCAGCGCAAGATCCTGATGATGATCTCGGACGGCGCGCCGGTCGACGATTCAACGCTGTCGGTCAATCCGGGCAATTATCTCGAGCGCCATCTGCGCGCCGTCATCGAGCTGATCGAGACGCGTTCGCCGGTGGAACTGCTGGCCATCGGCATCGGCCACGACGTCACGCGCTACTACCGCCGCGCTGTCACCATCGTCGATGCCGAGGAACTGGCCGGCGCAATGACCGAGCAGCTGGCTTCGCTGTTCGCCGAGGAAAGCGCGAAGGATACGCGACGCGGCGGTGGTATGCGGCGCGCCGGATGATTTCCAGGCGCGGCGGGTTTCGGCAGACGCTTTTCGCCGCCATCGTCCTGCTTTCCGGCGTGGCTTCGGCGGCAGCCGGTTCGGCCGACTCTGGTTCTGTCGAACCGGTCGAAATCTCGGCCCGCCCGATCACCCAATTCCACATTGGCCGTGCCGACAAGCAGTTCGGCGCTTTCGAATTCGTCGGCGGGCTGGAGATGACCTCGCCGACACGCGATTTCGGCGCGCTGTCAGCCTTCCGCTTCCTGAAAGCCGGCGGTGATTTCATCGGCGTTGCCGACACCGGCTTCTGGTTCTTCGGCACGGTGGTCCGCGACGCGGAAAAGCGACCCTCCGGCATCCAGAATTTCCGCATGCAGCAGATGGTCGACCAGACCGGCCGGCCGATCGACAGGAAATGGGAGGTCGATGCGGAAGGTCTCGCGGTCAAGGACGGCATCGCCACTGTCGGCTTCGAGCGCAGCCACCGCGTCGCCCAGTTCAAGATCGACCCCAACGACATGAAGGCGCCGTTCAAGCCGCTGGATTTCGTCGTGCCGGCCCGGGAGCTGCGCCAGAATCGCGGCTTCGAGACCGTCACCCACGCCAATGCCAACGGCCAGCATGAGGGCGGCCTGGTCGTGGTCTCCGAGAAGAGCCTGGACAAGGCCGGCAACATCTATGCCGCCATCATCGAAGGGCCGCACAAGGGCGTCTTCACCGTCAAGCGCAATGGCGATTTCGACATCACCGACGGCGCCTTCCTGCCGGATGGCGATCTGTTGCTTCTGGAGCGCAGTTTCTCGATGGCCAGCGGCGTCAAGATGCGGCTGCGGCGCATCTACGGCGAAAGCGTCGAGAAGGGCGCGGTCGCCGACGGGCCGGTGCTGCTGGAGGCCGACATGGACTACCAGATCGACAATATGGAAGGGCTAGACGTCTGGACCCGCGACGACGGCGCGCTGATGGTGTCGCTGATCTCCGACGACAACCACTCGATCCTGCAGCGCAACCTCTATCTGGAATTCATCCTCCACCAGGATTGACCCGCCGGCTTTACGTCCTGGTGGCGATCCAGATGACATGGCGGGCGCCGCGCTTGCCGTTGGCGCGTGTGTTGACCTCCTCGACCGCGAAGCCTGCCTGCTTCAGCCGCCGCGTGAAGCCGCTGTCGGGGCCTTGCGACCACACCGCCAGCACGCCGCCGGGTTTCAGGGCGCTGCGTGCGGCTGCGAGGCCTTGCACGCTGTAAAGTGCGTCGTTGGATTTGTGGACGATGCCTTCCGGGCCGTTGTCGACATCGAGCAGGATGGCGTCCCAGGCCGCGGGCCGCGACCGGATCAACTGCCCGACATCGGTTTCCTGGATGGTGACGCGAGGATCGTCGAGACAGCCGTCAAAGATTTCGGCCATCGGGCCACGTGCCCAGGCGACGACGGCGGGCACCAGTTCGGCGACGACAATTCCGGCATCATTGGCCAATTCTGTGAGTGCGGCGCGCAAGGTAAAACCCATGCCAAGCCCACCGATCAGGATTGTGGGCCGGCTATGGCCGGCAATCCGCTCACAGGACAGTTTTGCCAGCGCTTCCTCGGAACCGCTGAGGCGGCTGTTCATGAGCTCGTTGGTGCCCAGCATGATCGAGAATTCGGTGCCGCGCCGCTTGAGGCGAAGTTCTTGTCCGCCGTCCGGGGTCTTTGCCGAATCGAGCTGAACCCACGGGATCATGATCTTTGTCCGACCATGATCTTTTCCGAAAATCGGGTCCCACTTTTCGGGATCATGGTTTAAGCCGCAACCGCCGGCTGGCTCCAGCGGGCCGCGAGCAGACGGTAGGGGATCAACGCCACCACGGCGATGATCAGCTTCACGCTGAGGTCGCCAAGTGCCCAGGAGATCCAACGCATGGCGTCGACATGGAACACGCCCATCAAAGGTGCGGTTTCCAGCGCGAAGCCGTCGTTGGGACCAGCGAAGGCAAAGGCGGCGGAGAAGGCGACGGTGAAGAACACGGCGGTGTCGAACACCGACCCGACCAGCGTGCCGACGATCGGCGCGCGCCACCAGCTCTGGCGGCGCAGCCGGTTGAAGACAGTCACATCGAGCAATTGCGCGGCAAAGAACGCCGCTCCGGACGCGGCCGCGATCCGCACCAGCCGGTCGGCGGCGGTCTCGAATTCGATCAGGCCGTGACGGAACAGGAAGGGCGGGACAAGGATCGAGCAGATCACCGCCGTCATGAAGCCGACAAAGACGATCCGGCGCGCCACAGTGGGGCCGTAACGGCGGTTGGCGAGGTCGGTGACCAGAAACGAGAAGGGATAGGTGAAGGCCCCCCAGGTCAGAAGGTCGGCCAGCGAGAGGCCGCCGATCTGGCCCTGCATCGGGAATTGCACGAGAATGTTCGATGCCACGACGACAAGCGTCATGGCGGCCACGAAGGGTAAGTATCGCGAGAAGAAAGTCATTTTTTTATCCTGGGTAATGGAACCAGCGGAACGTATTCCTAAATCGGATTACGCTAGCTTCGGAATTTGAGCATCGGATTGCCGAAACCTTGCGGCTTCGATCCGATGCCTAGGCCAACAAAAGGTTGGCCAGAGGCCAACAACAAGAGGTTGGCCAGGGCGGTCGTCCCCCGCCTTTGAACTGTTTTAAGCGGCAGCCTGTTCGGCGGTCTTCTTGGCGATCTGCTTCTTCAGCAAACGGGCGCGCTGCGACAATTCCTTGACGTCGGCCTTGGCCAGGAAGGCGTCGAGGCCGCCGCGATGTTCGACCGAACGCAGCGCGTTGGCCGAAATGCGAAGACGCACGTTCTGGTTCAGCGCTTCCGAAATCAGCGTCACATTGACGAGGTTCGGCAGGAAGCGACGCTTGGTCTTGTTGTTGGCGTGGCTCACATTGTTGCCGGACATGACTGCCTTGGCAGTGAGTTCGCAGGTGCGGGACATGGTTCTAACCTTCAGTTCTCGGGTCTGCCAAACACTCAAGCCCACGCCGGGTGGCGCGCGGTTCTGGTCAGGCGGCCTTATGGAAAAAGTTGGCGTTCCATAGTTGCATTTCGCCGAGGCGTCAAGCTCCGGCTTGCCCACGGACGCGCCCGTCATTTCATATTAAGGCCGGAATTCATCCTATAAGCGGTTCCATAGGGACATGCCAGACCGGAGTTGCCCGCCTCCGGCCGAAAATCAAGGACCCGATCCCGCCATGCTTCGTTCGCCACATGCCCTTGTTGCCATGCTTGCCATAGCTTTGCCGTCCGCCGCGTCTGCTGCCTCGCCGCAGTCGTTCAAGGGCGAGTACACGGTGTCGTTCCTCGGCCTTTCGATAGCGAAATCAACGTTTTCCAGCCGCTATGAGAACGGCGCCTACGCGATCCAAGGCAGTGTCACCGCGGCAGGGCTGGCCAAGCTGTTCGACGACACGCGTGGCACGATCTCATCCAAGGGCACGATCGCGGGCAAGAAAATGGTGCCGCAGGCATTCCGCGCCGACTACACCTCCGGCAAGAAAGCATCGGTGGTCGATATCCGCTTTGCCAATGGCAGGGTCACCTCGACGAAGGTCGTACCGGCACCGGGCAAACGCGACCCCAAGAACTGGGTGCCGCTCGGTGCCGGCGACCTGGCGTCGGTGCTCGATCCTATGGCCGCCACCGTCATTCATGCCGACAGTCTCGACCAGGTCTGCGGCCGCACGGTGAAGTTCTATGACGGCGAGATGCGTGCCGACCTGACGTTGACCTACGCGTCGAAAGGCACGATCTCGGTCCCAGGCTACAAGGGCGACACCGTCACCTGCCAGATGGGCTTCGAGCCGGTGGCGGGTTATCGCAAGGGCCGCAAGGCGCTCAACTATCTCAAGAACAAAAGCCGCATGATGGTGACGTTTGCACCGCTCGGCCAAACCGGCGTATATGCGCCGATCCGTGCCACGGTGGGCACGCAGATCGGCACCTTGACCATCAGCGCCGGGCGTTTCGAAGCCGTACAATAGCCAGGCGCGGAATTGGCGCGCCACTGGAGACAGAATGGGGCGCGCAACACTGATCGGCTTTTCGGCGGTCGCCATGTGGGCGTTGCTCGCACTGCTCACCGATGCGTCGGGCCAGGTGCCGCCGTTCCTCTTGTCGGCGATCACCTTCTCGATCGGCACCGGGGTCGGGCTCATCGCGCGGCTGTTCATGCCGGCACCCGACAAGAGCCAGAAGATACCGCCGCAGGTGTGGCTGATCGGCATTGCCGGCCTGTTCGGCTACCACTTCTTCTATTTCACCGCGCTGCGCAATGCGCCGGCGGTGGAGGCGAGCCTGATCGCCTATCTGTGGCCGCTGCTGATCGTGCTCGGCTCGGCGCTGATGCCGGGCGAAAAACTGGCCTGGAACCATGTCGTCGGCGCGCTGCTCGGCCTTGCCGGCACCGTGCTGATCGTCACCAAGGGTGGCGGGCTGGCCTTCGACGCCCGCTATTCCTTCGGCTATGCCATGGCTGCCGTCTGCGCCGTCCTGTGGTCGTCCTATTCGTTGTTGTCGCGGCGCTTCCCGTCAGTGCCGACCAGCATCGTCACCTGGTTCTGCGCAGCGACCGCGGTGCTGTCGCTCGCCTGCCACCTGGCGCTGGAACAGACCGTTCTGCCTGTCGGCGCCGGCCAGTGGCTGGCGGTGCTTGGCCTTGGCCTGATGCCGGTGGGCGCTGCCTTCTATGCCTGGGACATCGGCGTCAAACGCGGCAACATCCAGGTGCTGGGTGCCGCAAGCTACGCCGCACCGCTGTTGTCGACGCTGGTGCTGATCGCGGCCGGCGTCGCCGAGCCGTCGCTGCGCATCCTCGCCGCCTGCGTGCTCATCACCGGTGGCGCGGTGCTCGCCGCAAAATCCCTGTTCCTGCGCAAGCCTGCGGCGACCGAGAGCCGAGCCGGGTCATCCGAAGGCGGAGCCCAGGGCATCCAAAGGCGGAGCCGGGCATGACGATGCCGTTTGCGGGCGGCATCGACGCCAATGCCAATGCGACACTGATCTTTTCGCTGGCGGCGGCGGTGATCTATGCGTTCACGCTAGGCATGCCGCCGACGCTCGCCCGCTCGGCGGCAAAGACGCTTGCCGTGGCGATGCTTGCCGTGCTGGCCGGACTGCAGGGCGGCCCGCTGCTGCTGGTCGCCGCGCTCGCCCTCAGCGCCGCTGGCGACGCCTTCCTGTCGCGCGACGGCGAAAAGGCCTTTCTCGGCGGGCTGGCCAGTTTTCTCGTCGCCCACATCGTCTATGTCGCGCTGTTCCTGCGCAGCGGTGGCGGATTGGGAGTGCTTGGCGCCGAGCCGTGGCGCGGAGCGATCGGGCTCGCCATGGCGGTGTTCGTGGTCATCATGCTGGCGGCGCTGTGGCGTCGCGTCGGTCCCGGCCTGCGTATCCCGATCACCGTCTATATCGCCGCGATCCTGGCAATGGGCATCTCGGCGCTGACAACAAGCAATATGTGGGTGATCGGTGGCGCCGTGCTGTTCATGGTATCGGACGGGCTGCTCGCCACCGAGAAATTCCTTGTCGCCGCCATCTCGCCCCACCGCGCCTGGATGCGCTTCGCCGTCTGGGCGCTGTACTACGCCGCCCAGCTCGCGACGACACTTGGGTTCCTGCTAAATTTGGGTTCTTATTGAGTTAGGGTTGTTTCGGCTGCCAGCCGGGTTCGGCCAGCTCAAAGGCGGCAAACTCGAAGCCCGGCGCGACGGTGCAGCCGACCAGCGTCCATTCGCCCAGGCTGCGCGCCGACTGCCACCAGCCTGCCGGCACGACGATCTGAGGCCGCTCACCGGCTGCGAGATCGATGCCGAGCACCTGCTCCACAACGGTACTGCCTTCCTCCCACATCGCCAGTGCCAGTGGGGCGCCGGCATGGAAATGCCAGACCTCGGCGGCGTCCTTGACCCGGTGCCAGGCCGAAACCTGATGCTCCTCAAGCAGGAAATAGATGGCAGTCGAATGGCCGCGCGCGCCGCCGGTGCCATCGCGAAAGGTCTCGGCATACCAGCCGCCTTCCGGATGCGGCTTCAGGCCGAGCGTCGCGATAATTTCTGCGGAGCTGGTCATGGCGACGATACTACCGGGCCTAGAAATTGTCCTTGCGCTTGCGGATTTCGGCAAAGACCTCGGCGTCCGAAGCTTTCTCCAGCCCCAGATGCTTGCGGATCGCCGGATCGTGCCAGCGCAGGAAGGGATTGGTCGACAGCTCCTCGCCGATCGTCGTCGGCAGCGTCGGCTTGTTGTCGGCGCGCAGCTTTTCGATCCTGGCGGCGCGTTCCTTCAATGCCGAATTGGTCGGGTCGACGGTCAGCGCGAAACGGGCGTTGGAGAGCGTATACTCGTGGCCGCAATAGATGGCCGTTTCAGCCGGAAGTGCAGCCAGCTTCTTCAGCGATTCATACATCACCGGCGGCTTGCATTCGAACAGCCGTCCGCAACCCAGCGCAAACAGCGTGTCGGCGGTGAACGCCACACCCGAAGCCGGCAAATAGTAGGAAACGTGGCCGGCGGTGTGGCCGGGCGTGGCGATGACTTCGATCTTTTCATCGCCAAGATGGAGAACTGAGCCGTCTTCGACGGTCTCGTCGATGCCGGGGATCTTGGCCTTTTCTGCTTCCGGGCCGACGATGCGCAGCTTGAAGCGCTCCTTCAGCGCCAGATTGGCCTCGACGTGATCCATGTGATGATGCGTGGTCAGGATCATCGTCGGCGTCCAGCCAGTGCGCTTTATCGCGGCCAGGATAGGCGCTTCCTCGGGCGCGTCGATGATCGCGGTCTGGCCGCTTTTGGGATCATGCACCAGCACGCCGAAATTGTCGCTGCGGCACATGAACTGTTCGATTTCGACCGGCATCGCATCTCTCCGTTTATGGCCGCAGACATAGGGCGCCGGCGCGTGGATGTCATCCCGGATGTCGAATGACATCTCGGAATGTCGGATGTCGCGGCCTTTTGTTGAAACCCGCCGATATCACGGCTACATCCCTGCCATGCATTCCGACATCGTCGATCTTCGCTCCTTCTATTCGACAACACTCGGCCGTTTCGCCGAGCGTTCGATCACCATGGCGTTGTCGTCGATATGGGCAGCGGTACCCAACGAGCGGCT
>NZ_RZTF01000200.1:0-3531 GCF_004023175.1 Mesorhizobium sp. M7A.F.Ca.MR.362.00.0.0 | reverse complement strand
GGTCTGGGTTACACCTTGCCCTGGCTGGAGCGGTTCGGCACCGATGCCGAGCGGGTCTTTGCCTTCATGCCGGCAACGCAAGGCGCGGTGGTGTGGCCGGCGACAGGGCCGACGGCGACGGCACTGGTCTTCGACGAGGAACTGCCGCTGGTCGATTCCTGCATCGACCGCATGCTGCTCGTCCATTCGCTCGAACATGTCGAGAACCCGCGTGAGACGCTGAACGAGATCTGGCGCGTGCTGTCGCCGGCTGGCCGGGTGGTCATCGTCGTGCCCAACCGGCGCGGTGTCTGGGCGCGCTTCGAGCACACCCCATTCGGCAATGGCCGGCCCTTTTCGCGCGGCCAGCTCACCGAATTGCTGCGCGAGGCCAATTTTACGCCCGCCGCCTGGTCCGATGCGCTGTTCTTTCCGCCGTCGAAGCGCCGTTTCATGATGCGCTTCCACAATGTGCTGGAGCGCGCCGGCCGCCGGCTGTGGCCGATCTTTTCCGGCGTCATCGTCGTCGAGGCGCAGAAACGGCTCTATCAAGGCGTGCCCGTGGTCCAGCGCGCCTCGCGCCGCGTCTTCGTGCCGGTGCTGTCGCCGCATGGCGCCACGCGGCTTGGCCGTCACAAAACCGATGCCAAGCCCTCGGCTGCGCGAGTGACGGCTTCGTGATCACGGCAGGCGTGCCTGACGTCGTTTTCCTGCCTATCTGTCGCAAGCGGACCGGCAGCCCATACGAACGCCTGTCAAGTTTCTCCATCCGGTTTCAGCACTGACGCAAGGACCTCGGCCATGGCTGATCAACCGGACAATGCCGCCGTCGTTCAGCCGGTTGCGGTGGCGGTCGAAGCCAGCAGCCTGCGCGACCAGGTGGCGACGATCCGGCGGGCGCTGGCGCGATCGCCGGTTCGCAAATGGTTGCTGTGGACATCGGTCGGCATCATGGCCGTGATCATCGCAACGTCGATCGGCCAGGTTCTGCTCAATCGCTGGAACCAGCCTTTCTACGATGCGCTTGCGCGCCGCGACATGGCGGCCTTCCTGCACCAGCTCCTCGTCTTCGCGATGATCGCCGGCGGGCTGCTGGTGCTCAATATCGGCCAGACCTGGCTCAACCAGATGATCAGGCTCAAACTGCGCGAGGCGCTGACGCTGGATCTGATCGATCAGTGGATGCGGCCGGCGCGCGCCTTCCGGTTGGCCAATGCCGGCGCCATCGGCGTCAATCCCGACCAGCGCATGCAGCAGGACGCCGCGCATCTGTCCGACCTGTCAACCGATCTCGGCGTCGGGCTGCTGCAGTCGTGCATCCTGCTCGTGTCCTTCGTCGGGGTGCTGTGGGAGCTGTCCTCGGGCTTCGTGTTCCACATCGGCGGGACCTCGCTGGCCATACCGGGCTACATGGTCTGGGCCGCCATCCTTTACGCCGGCATCGCCTCCTGGCTGAGCTGGCTGGTCGGGCGCCCGCTCATCCGCCTGAACAGCGACCGCTATACACGCGAAGCCGAGCTGCGCTCCTCGATGGTGCGCGTCAACGAGAATGTCGATGCCATCGCGTTGTATCATGGCGAGGCCGACGCCAGGCGGCGGCTCGAACTCGATCTCGGCACGGTGCTGGGCGCCATGCGGCGCATCTACACCGCCCAGATCAACCTGTCCTGGGTGACCGACACCTATGGCTGGATCACCGTCGTGGCGCCCATACTGGTCGCTTCGCCAGTCTATTTCTCAGGTGATATCAGCTTTGGCGGGCTGATGATGGCGGTCGGCGCCTTTAACCAGGTCCACTCCTCCTTGCGCTGGTTCATCAACAACATCGGCAGCATTGCCGATTGGCGCGCCACGCTGATGCGCGTGGCCGATTTCCGCATCGCGCTCGATGAAACCGATGCGCTGCACGACACGGAAAAGCGCATCGCCTTCGGCCAAAACGTCAATGGCAGCCTGACTTTCGAGAAGCTCGAAGTGACCTCGCCGGAGGGTTGCACCAGACTCGCCGATCCGCATGTCGAAATCCGCCCCGGCGAGCGCGTCATGATCACCGGCGACCCCGGTGCGGGCAAGACGCTGTTCTTTCGTGCCATTGCCGGCCTGTGGCCATGGGGAAGCGGCCGGATCGGCCTGCCGTCGGGAGAAACCCCCATATTCGTGCCGCGCGTGCCTTATTTTCCGGTCGGCACGTTGCGCGAAGTCCTCGATCACCCGAACGGGCCCGCGCCGGCGAACGATGCCGACATTTCGGCGGTGCTGGCCGAGGTCGGTCTGGGACGGCTGTCCTCATCGCTCGACCGTGCCGGGCGTTGGGACCATGAGTTGGGCGATGACGAACAACGCTCGCTGGCCTTCGCCAGGCTCGCGCTGCGGCAGCCGAAATGGGTGATCATCGATGAGGCGCTGGATGCGTTCGACGGCCCATCGCTAAGACGCGTGCTGTCGATGCTCGAGAAGCGTTTGCCGGGGACAGCGATCCTCAACATCGGGCGCGGCCAGCACAACAACCACTTCTTCCCGCGCGCGTTGACGATCGTCAAGGATTCCGGTGCGCCAGCCCTGAAGCCCGCTCGCGTCAGGGCCGGCGCGATCGAACCGCCGCCAGCCGCCGCTCGTCGCAAGAAATGAGCTGATTTCCGGGCGAGGGAAGCAAAGCTTTATTTTGCCGCGATCGCGAGGGAAGCTCCTCGGGAGAAACAATCCTGGCGACGGCCATGCTTGATGCCCTGCGCCTGCTTGCCTGTCTTGCCTGCGCCCAGGCTGCCCCGATGGCCTCGCCGGCGGATGCGCTCGCCGTCGACGTCGAGCTGGTGCTGGCGGTCGACATCTCGCTGTCGATGGACGAGAAGGAGTTCGCCCTGCAGCGGGCCGGTTATGTCGAGGCGCTGCGGCATCCCGACTTCATCAAGGCTGTCCGCGCTGGCGCCACGGGCCGCATAGCGCTGACCTATTTCGAATGGGCCGGCACGGTGCGCGACGACGCGGTCATCGGCTGGCAGATTATCGACAGCGCCGAGAGCGCGAACAGCTTTGCCGACAAGGTCGCGGCTCGCCCGTTCCGCAGCTTTCGCGGCACTTCGATTTCCGGCGCGCTGGCCTTCGGCACCGAGCTTTTCGACCGCACGTCTTTCCAGGGCGAACGCAGCGTCATCGACATTTCGGGCGACGGACCGAACAATATCGGGCCGCCGGTCACCGCGACGCGTGATGCGGCGACTGCCAAAGGCATCGTCGTCAACGGGCTGCCGATCCTGATCAGCCCGTCGCCCACCTTCAGCCATCTCGACCAGTATTATGCGCAGTGCGTGATCGGCGGACCCGGTTCCTTCGTGCTGCCTATCTATGCCGCCGCCGAGTTTTCGACAGCCATCCGGCGCAAGCTGCTCCTGGAAGTGAGCGGCATTCAGGACGAGGTGACAAGCATCCCCGTCGACGCGGCGACGCCGATAGACTGCCTGCAAGGCGAACGGGACAGGCGGTTTCTATCGGATCCGTATTTTCCCGAACTCGACCGTTGAGCTCTCGACAGAGGGGTTAACGCGATCCGGAGGG
>NZ_RZTF01000001.1:33038-72157 GCF_004023175.1 Mesorhizobium sp. M7A.F.Ca.MR.362.00.0.0 | reverse complement strand
CTTCAGCAATGAGCATGCCGTCGGCAGCTTCTACTATTCCTTCGTGCTTGCTTGGAACAAGGGCGCCGTTCCGGGCGAACCGACCGGCTGGGCCGACATGTTCGACACCAAGAAATTTCCCGGCAAGCGGACCTTCTACAAATGGTCGGCCCCCGGCGTCATCGAGATCGCGCTGCTGGCCGACGGCGTGCCGGCGGACAAGCTCTATCCGCTCGACCTCGACCGGGCCTTCAAGAAACTCGACACCATCAAGTCCGATATCGTCTGGTGGAGCGGCGGTGCTGAATCGCAGCAGCTGATTGCCTCCGGCGAGGCCGCTTTCGGCCAGTTGTGGAACGGTCGCGTCTTCGCCCTGCAGCAGGATGGCACCGATGTCGGTGTTGCCTGGAACCAGAACCTCACCGCCGCCGACGTGCTCGTCGTGCCGAAGGGCGCCAAGAACAAGGGCAGCGCGATGAAGTTCCTCGCTGCCGCCACCAGCCCGACCGGCCAGGCGAAATTCGCCGAGGCGAGCGGCTATGCGCCGATCAATACCAAGGCCAAGGCTGAGATGCCGGCCGATGCCGTCAAGGCCCTGCCAGATGCCCATGTCGAGGGCCAGATCAACCTCGACATGAACTACTGGGCCGAGCATCGCGACGAGATCGCCACGCGCTGGTATGCCTGGCAGACCAAGTAGCACCTAACACCGTTGCAGACCGGCGGGGCGCGGCTTGCGCTCCCCGTTCGAGACAGGACCGCTCGATGCAGGGAAATTCTTCCAGACGCGGCTCGGTCGCCGGCCTGCCGGCCGGCAGCGGCAGCGCATTGCCGGCTCTTCTCCTGGTCGGCCTGTTCTTCATCGTGCCGGTGGTGGCCCTGCTGCTGCGCAGCGTCACCGATCCTGAGCCAGGCTTGCAGAACTACGCCGCGCTGTTCGGCAGCGGCACCTATGTGCGGGTGTTCCTCAACACCTTCCTCGTTGCATCGGTCGTCACCGCCGTCACCATCCTGGTGGCGTTCCCGGTCGCCTGGATGCTGGCGATCATGCCGCCGGCCCTGGGCTCGATCGTCTTCGGCATCATCATCCTGTCGATGTGGACGAACCTTCTCACCCGCACCTATGCCTGGATGGTGCTGCTGCAGCGGACGGGGGTGATCAACCGGGCGCTGATGGGGCTGGGCATCATCCACGAGCCGCTGCCGCTCATCAACAATCTGGCCGGCGTAACCATCGGCATGGTCTACATCATGCTGCCCTTCATGATCCTGCCGCTGGTCGGCACACTGAGGGCGATAGACCCGATGACGCTGCGCGCCGCCGCCCTTTGCGGCGCAAGCCCGTTCGAGGCTTTCCGCCGCATCCTCTTGCCGCTGTCGCTGCCCGGCGTCGCCGCCGGAGGGCTGATGGTCTTCGTCATGTCGCTTGGCTACTTCGTCACGCCGGCCCTGCTCGGCGGCACATCGAACATGATGCTGGCCGAGATGATCGCACAGACGGTGCAGTCGCTGCTCAACTGGGGGCTCGGCAGTGCGGCCGCCTTCGTCCTGCTCGTCGTCACCATGGCGCTCTACGCGATCCAGCTTCGCCTGGTCGGCGCCAGGCGCACCGGCGGAGGGATCTGAGGATGCTGCTCGACTACGACAGGCTCGGATGGCTGCGCGTGGCGCTTGTCGGCTTCACGGCGGCAGTCGCGGCTTTCCTGTTGCTGCCGGTGGTCTTCATCGTGCTCCTGTCGTTCGGCTCGTCGCGCTGGCTGGCCTTCCCGCCGCCCGGCTGGACGCTGAAATGGTACCAGCAATTGCTGGCCGACCCGACCTGGATCGATGCCGCGCTGACCAGTGCCCGAATTGCCGCCATGGCCGCTATGCTGGCCGTCATCATCGGCCTGTTCGCTGCCTTCAGCCTGGTCAGGGGTGAGTTCCGCGGACGCCAGGTCCTGCGCGGATTGCTGTTGACGCCGATGGTGCTGCCGGTCGTCGTTTTCGCCATCGCCATCTACGCTTTCTTCCTGCGCATCGGCCTCGCCGGCACCACGGTCGGCTTCGTCATCGCCCATACGATCCTGGCGCTTCCCTTCGCCATCATCCCGATCACCGCTGCGCTCGAAGGTTTCGATAAATCCATCGAGGATGCAGCCATCGTCTGCGGCGCAAGTCCGTTTCAGGCGCGGCTGAGGATCACCTTGCCGTCGATCAGGATCGGCATCTTCTCGGCGGCGATCTTCTCGTTCCTGGCCTCGTGGGATGAGGTCGTGGTGGCGATTTTCATGGCAAGTCCGACCTTGCAGACCTTGCCGGTTAAGATCTGGGGCAGCCTGCGCGCAGACCTCAGCCCGGTGGTCGCCGCCGCCTCCAGCCTGCTCGTTGGCCTGACGTTTTGCCTGATGATTGTGACCGCACTCCTTCGCAGAAAATTGTCCAGATGACCCGGTCCTTCCTGTCCATACGCGCGCTAAGAAAGACGTTCGGCGCCTTCGTCGCCGTCCACGACGTAACCATCGATGTGCCCAAAGGTGAATTCCTGACATTCCTCGGCCCGTCCGGCTCCGGCAAGTCGACGACGCTCTACGCCATTGCCGGTTTCCAGGATCCGAGCTCAGGCGATGTGCTTTTGGAGGACATGTCGCTGCTTTCGGTGCCGTCGCACAAGCGCAACATCGGCATGGTGTTCCAGCGCTACACGCTGTTTCCGCATCTGAGCGTCGCCGAGAATATCGCCTTTCCGCTGCGCGTGCGCCGCCGGCCCGATGGCGAGATCAAGCGCAAGGTCGCCGACATGCTGGCGCTGGTGCGTCTCGAAAACTTCGCCGACCGCCATCCGGGCGCGCTGTCTGGCGGCCAGCAGCAGCGCGTGGCGCTTGCCCGCGCGCTCGCCTACGACCCGCCGATCCTTTTGATGGACGAGCCGCTATCGGCGCTTGATAAGAAGCTGCGCCAGGAAATCCAGGCCGAGATCCGCCGCATCCACCGGGAGACAGGCGTCACCATCCTCTATGTCACCCACGACCAGGAGGAGGCGCTGCACCTATCCGATCGGATCGCGCTGTTCAGGGAAGGCCGCATCGAGCAGATCGGCACCGGCGAGGATCTTTACCTCCGGCCGGCGAGCGAATTTGTTGCGGGCTTCATCGGCAACTCGAATTTTCTGCCGGCTGAGCATTTGCAAACCGCGCGTGGCGTATCCACGATCCGCCTGGCCGACGGCTCAATCGTGACCGGTATCAAAACGACAACATCGTTCGGCCAGGGTCAGAGGGTCCGGCTGATGGTGCGCCCGGAAGCCTTCCGCCTCGCGCCTGGAGCCACGAGCGCGGCGCTCGCCGTCGAGATCATCGACACGGCGTTCTTTGGCGACCGCCGGCGCGTCATGGCGCGCACGGCCGCCGGCGACGAAATTGATGTCAGGCCAGCCTCTGACGCGGAGGGAGCAGACAGCGCCACAACATCAGGCAAGCGTATCTTTTTTGATCCCGGATCGGCCTTCTTGTTTCCGGCCTGAAGGGCCGGATTGGTCAGGTCACGTCGATGTCTGTGAAGGCCCGAAGAACCGCTTCTTAAAATCCGTGTCTGAACGCTGCCGATCCGCTCCTGGCCCAACGCCGCCGGACTGCTTTGCGCCTCATGGTCGTAAGGTCGGTTTTGCCATCGCCTGAAAGCTGACGATCGCAGGCGACTGCGCTGGAAGCCGTGGGACAGTGGCCATCGCCCGATGGCGTTCAGGATCGTGCTGGCAAAGCCGCAATCAGCGAAGCAACAAAAGGGGCGGTTTGGCCGTTCTGATGAGTCGCATTGGCGGCTGGGGCATTCGAAGACATGACGACGCAGCAAATTTTGTCATTTGCCGTAACCTTCGTGATGATGGCAGCGTTCGTGTGGGGTCGCTATCGTTATGATCTGGTCGCGGCCGCGGCACTGTTGCTTGCTCTCGCGGTTGGCATTGTGCCTCTTGACGAAGCCTTCAGCGGGTTCAGCGACGATATCGTGGTTATTGTTGGCAGCGCTCTGCTGGTGAGCGCAGGGATATCGCGCTCGGGTATCATGGAGGCCGCCATCAAGCGCTTTGCTCCGAAATTATCGGGAGTTCGGTCGCAACTGGCGCTGCTGGTGATCGTGGTCACGATCCTCTCTGCCTTTGTAAAGAATATCGGGGCGCTCGCTATCATGATTCCGATCGCCTTCCAGTTCGCGCGCCGGTCTAACATTTCACCCTCGATATTTCTGATGCCTATGGCGTTCGGGTCACTGCTCGGCGGTCTCATGACGCAGGTGGGAACATCTCCCAACATCGTTGTGTCCCGAGTGCGAGAGGAACTGACCGGAACCGCCTTCACAATGTTCGACTTCACACCTGTTGGAGCTGCCATAGCCGCTGCCGGAACGATCTTCCTTCTGTTTTTCTATTGGTTGTTGCCGGTGCGCGAAAAGCTTGGCGGATCACTGAACGAAGCCCTCGACATCAAGAACTACCTTACGGAGGCTCGAATTGTCGCCGACTCCACGGTGCTCGGGAAAACCGTCGCAGACCTCATGAAGCTCGCCGGCGGCGATGCAATCGTGACGTCGATTCTGCGCAATCGCACGATGCGGATGACGCCACTGCCCGACGCGATCCTCAAGGTGAATGACATCCTGTTGCTCGAGGGCGACCCAGAAGCGCTGGATCGCCTTGTCTCCCAGGGCAGGCTCAGCGTGACCGGGGATAGGGTCGGTGGTGACGACACCACCAACGAAATGGTCGCTATCGAAGCCGTAATCGGTGAAAGCTCCTCTTTGATCGGCTGGACCGCCCAGCGCCTTGCCCTTTACGATCGCTTCAATGTCAACCTCCTGGCTGTCAGCCGTCGCGGGGAGCGCCTCGACCGCAGGCTGGCCGAAGTCGAGCTGAGGCTCGGGGACGTTGTCGTTTTGCGGGGCATTGCAGCCAGGATGCCTGAGACACTTCGTGAACTCGGCTGCTTACCACTGGCAGAAAGGGCAATCCTTCTTGGTAGCGTCCGCAAGGGTATCGTGCCGGTAGTAATCCTTGCTCTCGCCATGGTGGCGACGGCGTTTGGGCTGCTGCCAGTCTCCGTCGCTTTCTTCGCGGCCGCTGTCGCGGTTGTGCTTTTCAAGGTCATTCCGCTCCGCGACGTCTACCAATCGCTCGATGGGCCTATCCTCGTGATGCTGGCCGTTCTCATTCCAGTAAGCGATTCGCTACGCAGTACAGGGGCGACGGGAGTAGTTGCCGGCGAGCTTGCTAGGCTGGGAACACTCCTCCCGGCGTCCGGCGCACTGATGCTCATCCTTGTCGCCGCCATGGCCGTTACGCCATTCCTCAACAATGCCGCCACCGTCCTTGTCATGGCGCCTATCGCCGCCGAATTTGCCAGTGATCTGGGCTACCGGCCGGAAGCATTTTTGATGGCTGTCGCCATTGGCGCCGGCTGTGACTTTCTCACCCCGATCGGACATCAGTGCAACACGCTTGTCATGGGGCCGGGTGGCTACCGCTTCAGCGACTATCCCCGTCTGGGACTGCCCCTATCTTTTCTCGTAGTCATTGTTGCCGTGCCGATGCTTATGATTGTTTGGCCAGTGGACTGACATCGATATTCGGGTGCCCTCCTTGAAAATCCCACATGACACTACATTCCGGTTGGTGTCGCCAACGGTGGCCCTCTCGTCCCGCCCGCGGCGATAGACACTTTGTTCCAGCCGTTTATCGGGGCGAAGGGAAAGCAAGCAAAAGTCGGCACAAGGCGTGTTTTGCGCAGCGGCAGGGCCATGGTGAACTGCAAGCCGTCACAACGACATTCTATCTTGCCGCTAACCTGAGATACGAGCGTTGCGCATCGCGCAGGGCGGACGAGGGCGGCTGTTAGCCGCCCAGTCATTTCATCTCACACGTTGCGACGCCCTCTGGCCCCCTCCAGGTCATCACCTGTGTAGACATCAGCCGTTGGATCGAAGCCGGTCCAACCGCCTGCTTCGTATTCGTTTCGACGGCGGGCGATGTCGACGGAATTATATTGCTTCAGTATCTCTTCCGCGTCGGGGACTAGGTCGTCTTCGACCCTGGCTATGACCATTGTTCCCCCACGCCGAACGCCTTCGGCATAAACATGTGCGTCGTTTTCTGGCACACCGGACTCTGTCATCGCGCCGATGATGCCACCAGCTGCGCCACCGACCACGGCACCGCCGACAGCGCCGACCGCAGTCGCTGCCAGCCAGCCCGCGGCAACCACGGGGCCGACACCGGGTATGGCCATCAGGCCGAGGCCGGTGAGCAAGCCGCCGGCCCCGCCGATAACGGCGCCGACACCAGCCCCCGCCGCCGCATCCTCGCCAGCCTCCGACGCTTCGCCCGTAAGCCGGCCGCTCGAATTGCTCGCCACGATGCTAATATCGTCGTGCGGAACGCCGGTGGCTTCAAGCTCACCCACAGCGTCGCTTGCTTGATCGTAATTGTCGAAGAGTCCTGTTACGGTTTTCATCTGATTTGTCCTTGCTTGGTGATCAATTCTTGCCGGCAACGACGTTGCCTTGAAAGTCGAGGGCGATGGGTGCTGCTTTGCCGTCCTTGCTCGCGGTTCCACGCCAGATCCCCTTGTCGTCCTTCGTCAGGGCGGAGACGTCCGAGTAACCCGCCTTCTCGATGGCGCTCTTGGCCTGGTCCTCGGTGAAGCTGTTGGCACCAGGCACCGGCGCCGCAGAATTTGTGGTGTCCGCATCGGAGGCGGCTGGCGCGGAACTGTCGGGGGCAGGAGCGGCAGCCGCGACCTTGCCAATCATCTCCTGATGCATCTTGAGTGTCGGCAACGTCTCGCTTGCAAACGACTTGAGAGCGGAATTGTCGCCATCCTTGGCGTAACTTTCAAACATGCTCACAGCGTCGGCATGCGCCGTCCTCTGCATGCTGGCATAGGGTGCATCGACTGGCGCCGCAGCTGACTGCAACTTGTCGACGTCGCTCTTGTGGGCAGCGTCGAGGTCGGCGGGCACCTGCAATTTCTGTTCGCCGGCAATACTCTCGAGCTTGGCGTTCGCAGTGCCATGGTCGGAGATCATCCTCTGGGCGAAATCCTTAAGGGTCGGATCTTGGAGCTTGTCTTGAGCGACCTTGCTGGACTGCACTTCGAACATCCCGCCGATCGCGGCCTTCGTGACGAAGTCCTGTGCCGTCTCTGCTGACAAGGCAGGCAGTACAGCGGTCATTACGGTCGCGATCGAGAGCGATGCCATGCGTAGTTTGGTTCTCATGCTGAGGTTCCTTAGTTGAGGAGGACGATGAACCCCAATCTCCTGGCGCTACCTTTGTTCCGGACGTTGACAAATGTCGGACATTTCGGGGCGCCATTCCCGTCGTCGTGAAGCTGGCGGAGCGTCCCGATCCCATTGTCCGGGACCTCAGACCGATCGAAGAGTTGCCATTGCGCGCAGAGGGAGCCTGATGGCGAAAAATCCAACGGTGAAAAGTTCGGTGTGCGGTCCGGCAAGAGCCTGAAGCAGACGCGCCCGGTCAGAAAAGCACCACAAAGGCGGAAAGACGTCGGTCGCGCCCCAGACTCCGCCTAACCGGCATGCCGGCGGGTAGGCAGGTCGACATGCGTGACCTCCGCCAAGTGATCGCGCGAACGGCCAAGGGACCCGCCGCTGCTCGTTTCTGATTATGAAAGCCCGCCGCCCCATTTGCGAAGCGGCGGGCTTCATCCGCCCCAACTTGTCAACGCAACTTTGATGCCAAACCTTTTTGGCTCTCTATAGGACAATGGGCCTGTCCGACAGCGATCAAACAGACATCCAAAATGCCAGCAGCAGGGCGCATATGGATGAGACGAAAGCAGCGGTGGCAAAAAGCACGCCCTGCCAATCTGGCGGTGGATCGGACACCAACTTGTCGGGGGGCGGATGATTGTCATTCATGATAAGCAATTTTGCGATGCCAAGTTTGGTCCCGCTAATCCTTCAGGTTGTCGGCGGAAATGGCCGCCCTACCGAAGGCCAAAGAAACTCAAAATCGCCAAGACGACGACCACCGCACCGACGAGCCAAATGATATTGTTCATGATCTCTCTCCTGTTGCTTTCGAAAGTTCGCGCCTGGCAGCGCCGATCGTTCGGGACGCCTCTGCTTCGAGTTCTACAAGCTTGTCCCTGATCTCCTCCGGCTCGGCGTGCTCCAATCCGACAACGTCATTTCTGGTTTCATTCAGTGAAACGATGATCTCATCGAGTTTGGCGTGAATGGCGGCGGTGTCGCGATAGCCTTGTAGAAGGACAACACCAGTGATCACGATGGCGGCAACCGACAGGGCGTAGGTAACCGCACTTGTCAGACCAAAGGGCACCAGGGCGGTGCACAAAACCATTGCTATGAGAATGACATAGAAGCCCGGCGGCCGAGATAGGAAGTCGGAGGCCGCGAAAAGGAACCGATTCATATCCGGGCCAAAGTCATCAAGGCGACCAGTGCGGTAATGGCCACACAGATAGGCACTGCTGCCAGTAAGCCTGCCTCTAAGATCCGACTCTCTTTGTCGCGCAACATCAGGTCACCTACTCCAAGTTAAAGATATAGGTTCGCGAGCAGCTGGGCGGCTCGCGAACCCTGCTATCGGCGTCGGAAGGGACGTTGCTGCGCCGATCCACCACATGTCAGCCAAGCACGAGTGCCATCACGAGAAAGGGGACAGCTGCGAATAACAGCGTGCTTGGCCAGCACTTTTATCCATCTGCTTTCTCCCAAATTCGAGAGACAACAGCCGCGGGGGGCAGGCGTTCCAGTCGCTGTCTCTGACAGGACCAATGCGTGTTCTAGGACCAGACTTAGGCCCCAAAGGGACTAGACCTAAGTGCCTAAGGCGGAACGTTTAGGGCGGCTCCATGTTCAAGTTGCCGGGCGGCGCGGGACGATGATCGTGTTGCGCCCGTCCCCACGGGAGTGCAGATATGAACATGCTTCTAAAGAACACCGCAGCAGCGATGTTGCTCTTGGCTGGGATCGGCTCAGCCGCCGCGGACGACATCATTATCCAGCCGGAACAAGACACCGTCATCCGCGAATATGTGAAGCAGCAGCCCCTGGCGTCGGTCAAGCTCCCCGGCGTGGAACTGAATGTCGGGACAGCTCTGCCAGACACGGTTGAGATCCATGAGGTCCCCAACGTCAAATACCGCTATGTGGTGGTCGACAACCGCACGGTGCTGGTGGACCCGGGCACCCGAAAAATCATCAAGGTTTACGACTGAACGAACCAATCCAACCCCGCCGCCATCGCTGGCGGCGGGGCTGAAGCGTATAAATCTCCACGTCCGGACGAAGATGATGAGCCTTAAAGTCGCGACATCGCAAGCGCTCTTGGCACGCCTCTCCGGCACGAATGCGGGAAGCACGTTAGAGCGAAGGCCGAGAGGAAACCCCTCCAAAGGTCTCGGGCTTTATGGATGATGGTCGCGGCCAGGCAGAGTTTTCCGCTCAGCAAGCCAGTCCAGGAGTTCAAGGACCTTCAGGGCACGATCTGTGCACGAGTAATACGCTTTTTGACGCTCCTGCTTCCGGGTGACCAGCCCAAATTCTCGCATTATGCTAAGGTGTTGGGAGAGTGCGGAGTTGCTAAGCCCTAATCGCGACGCCAGATCAGAAACGGATATTTCTCCATCGGCAAGAATGATTAGAGCGAGAAGGCGCTTTTCATTAGCCATGGCAGCGAGCAGCTCGGCGGACGGCGCATAAATGCTGTGGTTTTCGGGATCCATGATGTCTCCCTCACTCACGCGTCGAGCGGGCCTTGCGCAGGCCGAAATGTAAAGAACTCTGAACTCGCCTCCCATTTACCGCAGCGGCGGGCCAAGGATGACGTGCCGGGATCGTCGGGCGCTCCGGCGCGTTAGAACTATTAGCGTAGCGTAATGTTCCATCAGAAGGGCGTCTCTGTCTGACGGCCGGCGTCGGCGGCTAAGCGCCTTAGCTCCTGGATCGCCCCTTCTTCGAAGCCTGGGAATCTCTGGCTTCGGCAGCAAGGCGTTGTTCTCGAAGTCGCGCAGTTTTTAAAAAACGCGCCTCTCTCTCGGCCGCGTTAGCAACTTTTGCCTCGCGGTCTGCGCGATCCAATCGGTCTTTGTCGATGCTTCGCTGGGACACTTTGGCCTCCTACCAGAAGACCGTTGAATTTACTTTTCGCTAAATTGTTCCCGTCAATTCGGCGACTGCCTTCCTGACGCTTGCGGCACCAACAAAGCAAAACACCGCCACCGGCGTAGCGGGCTCTTAAAGAGGCAGGCAATTGGAGGGTACTGACAAACTAGGTACCGCCACAGTGCTTCCGGCATCAAAGGTGCCGGATCGCAACGCCGCATGCCGACAGCATCGATGGGCCGGAGATGAACCGCAAGGACGCCTGTGCAGTTCGCCAAGCACCTTCGGGTCCGGAGAGCCTGCACTGCAGCCTAGCAAGCTCTTCGAAATAGGCCGCGAGATCGTCATCAGCATTCGCCGGCTCTGAACATTGGTGATGTTGTGGAACCCACGGTGATGTTGTGGAACCCAGCGCAAGCCTCACATCGCTGCTTCCTGCTCCTCTTCGCCGCGCGCGAGCGCGACAGGGCGCGCCAGGCGGCGAGGGCGTGACTATGGCGCGCTCCGGCCAGCTCGATGTCGATGGCGTGCTGCTCAACTGGCGCCTTGAGGGTGAGGGTGGGTTGCCGCTGGTCTGCATCCATGGAGTCGGCTCCTATCTCGAAGCCTGGAGTGGCGTGGCGGGCCAACTGAAAGATCGCTTCTCGGTTCTCACCTTCGACCTGCGCGGCCATGGCCGCTCCAGCCGGATCAAGGGCCGTTACGAGATCGACGATTTCGTCAAGGAAACGCTGGCGCTGGCCGACCATGTCGGGTTTACCGCCTTCCATGTGGCCGGGTTTTCACTGGGTGGCCTGATCGCACAGCGCCTGTTGCTGACGCATGCCGAGCGCCTGAAAAAACTGGTGTTGCTGTCGACGGTCGCCGGCCGCACGCCCGAGGAACGGCACGCGGTGCGTGGCCGGCTGGCGGCGCTGATGGCGAGCGATGCCTCAGTGCATCATGCAGCCTCGCTGTCGCGCTGGCTGACGGAGGATTTTCAGGACAGCAACCCGGAGGTCATCGCCGAGTTGCGCCGGCGTGACGCTGAAAACGACCGCGACTGCTATGCGGCCGCCTATCGCGTTCTGGCCGAGACCGATTTCGGCGGCATTCTCGACCGCATCACCTGCCCGACGCTGATCGTGACCGGGGAGGACGATCAGGGCTCCAGCCCGCGGATGGCACGGCTGATGCACGAACAGATGCAAGGGTCGCAACTCGCCATCCTGCCCGGACTTCGTCATTCGATCCTGATCGAGGCGCCGGCTCGGGTTGCCACCCTGATGGGCGATTTCCTGATGGACGCTGACCGCGGGAAAGGGGGCGGCGCCGATGAATAGCAGCCTTCGCGATGCGAAAGCGAACGCCGGACACCACTGGCTGCACGACACCTCGCAGGGAGCGGGCCGAGACCTTCCCTGTGATCGGGGGAATGGCGACGGCAAACATCCTCCGCGACATCGGAAGACCGGACCGGCCACGACGTCGCTAAATCGGCGGGCCTTGGGAGAGGACGCCGACCAGGTCGGCACGAAATTGGGACGTCACGACCGGCTGAACGGAAGTGACTGCAAGGAACTGAACAACAACAGGGGAATACGGATATGACATTCTGGAACAGACCACAGCTGACGTTGGCCGCGATGGCGCTTGCGCTTGGCGCATATCCTGCTCACGCAGGCGCGGTGCTCGACCGCGTTTTGGCGGCCGGCACGCTCAAGGTGGCGACCGATGCCAACTGGGCGCCGCAGTCCTTCGTGAATTCCAGCAACGAGCTGGACGGCTTCGATGTCGACGTCGCCAAAGCCATCGGCAAGCACCTCGGCGTCAAGGTCGAGTTCATCACGCCCGGCTGGGACATCATCACCGCCGGCCATTGGGCGGGGCGCTGGGACATGCATGCCGGCTCGATGACGCCGACCAAGAAACGCGCCGAGATCTTCGATTTTCCGGCGGTCTACTATTACACGCCGGCGGCCGTTGCCGTGCACAAGGACAGCAAGGCCAAGACGCTGGCAGATCTCGACGGCAAGGTGGTCGGCGCCACCAGCACCTCCACCTTCGAGGCCTATGCCAAGAAGGATCTGACGCTCGACGCCGCCGGCGCGCCGCCATTCGAGTACAAGCTCAACCCGAAGGAGGTCCGCTCCTACGAGAATTCGACGACCGCCTTTGACGACCTCCGCCTCGGCGACGGCGTGCGCCTGGACGCGGTGGTCTCTTCGCTACCGTCGATCCTCGATGCCGAGAAGGCCGGCTACCCGATCAAGCAACTAGGCGATCCGGTATTCTACGAGCCGCTGGCGATTGCCATCGAACGCGGCGATCCCGAACTCTCCGCCAAGATCGGCGACGCCGTGAAAGCGATGAAGGAGGATGGCACGCTGAGCAAGCTCTCCGAAAAGTGGTACGGGCAGGATTATTCGAAGACCAACTAGCCCCTTTCAAAGGCGGCCTGCCCCCCGGCAGGCCGCCGAACAGCCGGTGCTCAAAGATGCTCTATCCCGATACCGTCGAAGCCGAAATCCTCGTCCACAAACCCTGGTTCGTGGCGACGATGTTCGGGGTCGTTCTGCTTCTCTTCATGGCTTTCAACATGTCGAGCACCAGCTTTGCCGAACTGATGCGCCCCGTGATCGGCGAACCGTCGGTGAGTGGCTTCTACGGCCGCTTTGCCATTGCTTTTGCCATAGCGGTGATCTTCACCTTGAACGTCGTGCTGATCGGCTTCGCGCCGCTCAAGTTCCAGATCGGCATCGTCTGGCTCGAACTGCTGCTCCTGTTCATCGCCTTCTTCGAAACGTTCCATCTCAGCCTGCCCTTTATCAGGGAGAAGCTGCCGTTCCTGATTAGCCAGGGCGTTGTCACCACACTCTACGTCTCGGCCATTTCGATCGTTATCGCTTCCGTCATCGCCGTCGCCGGTGCGGTGGCCAAGCTTTCTAGCAATGGCTTCGCCTACGCCATCGCCAGCTTCTACACCTCCTTCTTCCGCGGCCTGCCGCTACTCATGCAGGTCTATCTGATCTATCTCGGGCTGCCGCAGCTCGGCTTTGTCATTGATGCGGTTCCGGCCGGCATCCTGGCGCTATCGCTCTGCTACGGCGCCTACATGACCGAGATCTTCCGCTCCGGCATACAGAGCATCGATCGCGGCCAGTGGGAGGCGTCGCGCTCCATGGGCTTCGGCTTCACGCTGACCATGCGTCGCATCATCCTGCCGCAGGCATTGCCGGTCATCATTCCGCCAACGGGCAACCAGTTCATCTCGATGCTGAAGGATTCCTCGCTGGTCTCGGTCATCGGCGTGTGGGAGCTGATGTTCCTGGCGCGCACCCTCGGACAGAAGACCTTCCAGCACATGGAGATGCTGATCTCGGCAGCCATGATCTACTGGATGCTGTCGATCTGCCTCGAACTGGTCCAATCGCGGATCGAACGGCATTACCACAGGAGCAAGGTGCGATGAGCGCTCCGGCCATCATTGAAGCCAAGTCCGTTTCCAAATGGTACGGCCAATTCCAGGCGCTGAAGAACATCAACCTGATCGTCCACAAGGGCGAGCGGATCGTGATCTGCGGGCCCTCGGGTTCCGGCAAATCAACGCTCATCCGCTGCTTCAATCGCCTGGAGGCGCATCAAGAGGGCGACATCGTCGTCAACGGCGTTGCCTTACATGGCAAGATGACCAACGTTGCCGCCGTGCGCTCCAACGTCGGCATGGTCTTCCAGCACTTCAACCTGTTTCCGCACATGACGGTGCTGATGAACTGCATGGCCGGCCCAATGTGGGTGAAGGGCGTATCGGAAAAGCAGGCGCGCAAGACCGCACTGAAGTTCCTTGAGCGGGTCCGCATTCCCGAACAGGCGAACAAGTTCCCCATCCAGCTGTCCGGCGGACAGCAGCAGCGCGTGGCGATTGCCCGCAGCCTGTGCATGGAACCGGCTGTCATGCTGTTCGATGAGCCGACCTCCGCCCTCGATCCGGAAATGGTCTCCGAGGTGCTAGAGACGATGACGGGATTGGCTCGGGACGGCATGACCATGGTGTGTGTAACGCATGAGATGGGTTTTGCGCGTGCGGTTGCCGACCGGGTGATCTTCATGGACGCTGGGCAGATTGTCGAGGAGGCAGCCAGATACTGAAGCATTAAACTTCCAGAAAAAAGCTGCGTGGATGCGCTGGACGAACGGCCCGTGCCTTTCCTCAACCAGCAGCGCGCGGGTGCCGCCGATCCTTGCGGATCGTGTCTGCCAGCGCGACGCTGACGTCGGACGCTTTGCTAGCCTCAATGCCAATCACCAAGCTGCTCAACAATATCGATGCGGTAGGCGCCGGATTTTGCGTACCCACAGTGTTGCCGATGCCTTGCAAGTCAGCCGGGGAACCATTGAAAATCCTGGCCGTTACGGTGGTCCTGGTCCGCGCGAGAGGGCACTTTGGAAACAGATGATGCATCACCGATCACTTCTGGCGTCGAGGGTCTCGATTACATCCTGAGAGGTGGTTATGCCAAATACCGGTCACACCTGATCGAGGGCAGGCCTGGATCCGGCAAGACGACGCTCGGGCTGCAGTTTCTGATCAACGGCGCACAGAACGGAGACAGGTGCCTTTACATCACACTTTCCGAGAGCAAGCGTGAACTTCTGTCGGTCGCCAATCGTCATGGGATGTCACTAGACGGCGTAGACATTCTGGAACTGGTACCCCCGGAGCTCAGCCTCGATCCGTCTCAACGCCAGACACTGGTGCACTCCTCCGACCTTGAACTGGGTGAAACGGTCCAATCCGCACTGGATGAAATAGGCCGTCTTAAGCCGGATCGTGTCGTTTTCGACTCCCTGTCGGAGATACGCCTCCTATCCCAGGGCTCCTTGCGCTACCGGCGGCAGGTGCTGGCGTTGAAGAGCTTCTTCCTTCTTAACGACGCAACGGTTCTGCTCCTTGACGACCTGACCGCCGAATTTGACGATTTGAACCTGCATTCTATCAGCCATGGGGTCATTCGCATGGAGCAGCTGTCACCCGTGTATGGGGGGGAACGCCGCCGCTTGCGGGTCATCAAGATGAGAGGTGTGGAAATTCGTGGCGGATACCATGACTTTGTCATCCGGCCAGGTGGGGTATCGGTCTTCCCCCGGCTCGTGGCCGGCGAACACGACGAAGGGAAGCAGGGCCCGCCAGCCCTAAGTGGCACTTCCCTCGACAATCTATTGGGCGGCGGGCTGTCACGAGGCACCAGCACCTTGTTGATCGGGCCATCAGGTGTAGGCAAGTCTACGATTGCTTCAACATTCTGCCACGCCGCGCTTTTGCGCGGCGAGACGGTGCTGGTGCTTCTTTTCGATGAAACGAAGCGTATCTTCCTGGCGCGCGCAGCCGGGCTTGGATTGGACCTGGAACCGTTCATCAAGAGTGACATGCTTCTCCTGGAGAAAGTCGAGCCTGCTGAACTGTCACCCGGAGAGCTGTCGTCTCGGATCCAAGCCGCCGTGGACCATTCGAATGCGCGGCTTGTGGTGATCGACAGCCTGACCGGCTACTTGAATGCGATGTCCGAGGAACAGCATCTGGTGTTGCAAATGCACGAGATCCTTACCTACCTCAATCAAAAAGGCGTCGTCACAATCCTTCTGCTCGCCAACCACGGATTGCTCGGGCAAATGGTGGCGCCGGTAGACATGACATACCTCTGCGATTCGGTCATGTTGTTGCGCTTCTTTGAGAATGACGGGAGGTTGAGGCGCGCGATCTCAGTAGTGAAAAAGCGCGTCGGCGCCCATGAAGACACCATTCGCGAATTCAAGATCAGCCCCGCCGGACTCGCCGTGGGGGAACCTCTTGAACAGTTCCGAGGCATCCTGACGGGGGTGCCCTCCTATCAGGGCAAGCAGGGCGATCTTCTCAAAGATAAATCATCATGATGGCAACGGATCCCGGAGTGCTCATCCTCTCACCGACCGGCCGTGATGCAAAAATCGCGGCATCAATCCTCGCGTCGAAGGGCATTGTAACGCATATCTGCAGCACTCTTGCTGAGACGTTGCCGCTGCTGGATATGGCACAGTGCCTAGTCGTTGCAGAAGAAGCATTGCTCACTTCGGATCGCAATCCATTCGCCGCCTGGCTTGAAAGCCAGCCGGCCTGGTCTGATTTTCCGATCGTTCTGCTCACGATGCGTGGCGCTGAGTTCGACGAGCGGCTGAGATTTCTCGACCGCTATCTCATCGTTCTGGAGCGGCCGTTTCTGGCATCAAGTCTAGCCAACTCCGTGCGTTCCGCGCTGCGCGCCCGCACGCGGCAGCTCGAAGTCAAATCCTTGCTCGAGCACAAAGAGGAAGTGGCGCATCGTCAGAAGCTGTTGATCCGGGAGCTTCATCACCGCGTCAAGAATACTCTCGCTAATGTGAGAGCGATGATGGGGGCAACAGCCCGCTCAAGCAGCAATGTGGATGATTTCGTGCGCAATTTCTCGGCCAGGCTGGTATCTCTGGCTGACACCCATTCGATGCTGACAGATGATTATTGGCAGACCGCATTTCTGCACAAATTGCTGGAAACCGAGCTTCGGCATTACGACACGACGGACAGGTCACGCATTCTCTTGGAAGGGCCTGATGTCGCGCTTGTCGCGGATCTCGCAATACCCGTGGGCATGGCTTTCCATGAGCTGGCGTCGAATTCGTCGAAATTCGGAGCGTTGTCCTGGCCTCGGGGACGGCTTGAGGTACGCTGGTCGGTGGCGCAATTCAAAAATGCTCAAGTGGTTCATCTTGACTGGCGTGAACGCGATGGCCCTGAGGTGCACCCGCCCCAGCGAAGTGGTTTTGGCACAACCTTGCTAGAGAGGGTTGTCGCCGTGCAGTGCGACGCAAAGGTTGAGCTGCAATACCACCCCAAGGGGTTAAGATTTGCAATGGACTTGCCCCTTCGGGACACCAGGCTTGTCCCTGCCTACTAGTCTGCGCGGGCCGTTTCGGGGGCGCCCTATTGGCGGCAAAAGGCCTATCTGGCGAGCAATCGCGGGGACTTTGCATCTCCACACTATTAGAGCTGGGAGCGTAGCCTGCTGGCAAAGTAGTCGGTGACCTTTTCGCTCACCGGACGTGCTTGCCACTCTTCCAGCCTGACTTGCCTTGATCGTTTCAGGTCCTCGTTGAAGATGTCTATTTGCGTTCGCGCGAATTCCATGTCGTAGACGTTCAGACTGGCCTCATCGTTGAGGCGCAAGGAACGCTCATCCAGATTGGCCGAGCCAACGCTCACCCAGACATCGTCGACGATCAACAGCTTGGGGTGGTACATTGTGGGTTGAAACTCAAAAATGCGCACACCGGCTTTGAGCAATTCGCCCCAGAAATAACGTGAACCCTTTCGCACTATGGGCACATCCGTCAGCCAATTGGGAACGATGACATCGACCGAGACGCCTCGCTTCCTTGCATCAAGAATCTGCTGCAGGGCTATGTCGTCGGGCACGAAGTAGGCCATGCCGATGCGCAGATGATCCTTGGCCGCGGCTATTGCTGCCAACATCATCAACTCCATGTTCTCCGAGCCGTTTGGCTGCGAAGAAAGTATCAACTGGGCATCGAGCCCACCAGCGGGCGCAACTGCAGGGTAGAACTTTCCGCCCTGCAATGTCTCGCCGGTCGTCTCAAGCCAGTTTTCCGCGAACGCCGCTTGGAATGCGGACACGGCGGGTCCTTCGATCCGGTAGTGCGTGTCGCGCCATTCATTTGAGTTGCGTGCGTTCCCGCGCCAATTATCGGCAATGCCGGCGCCGCCAGTGAATGCTATCCGGCCATCGACGATCAGCAGCTTGCGATGAGTTCGGTTGTTTACACGGTCCAACGTATACCAGCGTAAAGGCCGATAGCGTTCGAACCTCACACCGGCAGTGGTCATGATGTGGATCAAGTCCTCGTCGAAGGGAAGGCTGCCAACCCAGTCGACGTTCACACGGACTTCGACGCCTTCGCTGGCTTTCGCCGCCAATGCGATCGCGAACTCGTAGCCGATGGCTCCTGACCAATAAATATATGTCTCCATGTCGACGCTGGATCGAGCCGCCCCGATTGCTTGCAGCATTGAGGGAAATATTTCGTCTCCGTTGATGAGAGTTTGGACCGCGTTGGAATCGAACATCTGCCCTTGCGAATAGCTGCTCATCGTCTCGGAAAATTGGGGATCCGTAGCGTCGAACCGATGGGGGACGATTGATCGTAGAACGCGCGGCTCTGGAGTAAGAGTTATGATCAACACCGTGAGCAGGCTGGCCATGGTGGCGATGGCCAGATAGACGAGCACCTTTCGCCAAAGCTCAATGCCGGAGGTCTTCTTGCGGGCGCCTGACGCGACGGAACCGAAAGGCTGCACGTCAATCGCCCCGCTGCTGGCGATGGCGATGCTTTTCGATCTCCTCGGGCTCTTCATCATCGATCCGCGTGATTGCGGCTCCGTGCCAATCCAAGCTCTGTCGCTCGAAGATCATCCAAAGAATTGCGTAAGCCAACAAGATCAGGAACGCAGCGGGACGAGAGGTCAATGTGCCAATTGAGGTAAGCACGCTTGTGACCGTATGGTTTGCCATTCCAAAGAACTCGCGGCAGTGCCCCTGGTTCCCATGAGGCATCATACCGCCCCGCCGTGCCTACAGTGGCTTATGGGTAGGCCACTTGAGTACATCGCCTCTGGCCAGTCGTTACTTTCGATCGAGCACCTTTCGGACCTTCTCGGCCAACTAGTCGATCGTGTAGGGTTTCGTCAAAAGCTCCGTTCCAAAATCGAGCGTGCCATTGTGACAGCGATACATTGTCCTGCCCATTCGTTCGAGCATGAAAAATCCCGGAGCATTCTGGCAGCCTGGAAAGAAAATGAATTCGTGGTCCAATGCCGTCGGTATTTAACTTGGGCGATGCAGCTATGTTCCTGCTTTTGCAAAAATTGCGCAGCCTCGTACGCCGATGCAAGGTGCGTCTGTCCGTGTCGCCGGCGGAATATCCGCGGCCGAGATCGTGTTACGTATTGTGATACCTATTGTGATACAAATCGGACCTTGGAGCAGAAAAAACATAATAAAAACATAGCTTGATCCGGGGATAGTTCCCGCCAACGGTAGTATCACAGTAGGTCTCACAATATGTATCACAAATAGGAACTGGGTGCGCTCGGAAGCGACGCGAAGTGATTGATACCAAAAAGCTTTTTTGCGACACGCGATGGTCATTGTCGGAAACCGCCAGGATTCTTGGTGAAGAAAATCGCACCGGAAAGGCTTCGATGGGCCGCTTCCCGTCTACCGTGGGAGCCGATGGATGGCATCAGGCGCACCCGTCGCTGGATTGGGACTTGGCGGGTGCGTCCCATCCAGACAGCCATGCCGGTGCCGTTTGACACTCATTGCGGATGGCTCGGCTCTGAGGTAATTTAGATCCTGATCGGATGGGAAAGTGCCTGCTGCCGCGACGGTTTTTTGTTTTCTGTTCCTGTCTCGGCTGATTGTGAGCTCTTTAACAGCCTTGATACCGCAACCTTGGGGGCTTGTGGTCATCAGGTAGCGACGGTGGAAACAGGCCATGCTCCGACTTTGCGGATTCATCGCGGTCTTCTTCGTAGCGGCCCTTACGACCTTCGATGCGTCGGCCGATCGACGGGTCGCCCTGGTGATCGGCAATTCCGACTACCGGCAATTCCCGGCGCTGAAGAACCCGGTCAAGGATGCCGAGGACGTCTCCAAGACGTTTCGACTGGCAGGGTTCGAAGTTTTCGTTGCAAGCAATCTCACCAAGCTGCAGTTCGAAGAGCAGTTCCGCAATTATCTTGCCGCGATCGATGGCGCCGACCTCGCCGTCGTCTACTATTCCGGTCACGGTTTCCAGATCGGCGGCGAAAACTTCCTGATTCCCGTCGATGCCTCGTTGAAGCAGGCGGCGGACATCGAGGTCCAGGCCATCAAGCTCAACGATGTCCTGGAACAGATGCGTTCGAAATCGAAGATCCAGGTGATCGTCCTCGATGCCTGCCGCAACAATCCGTTCCCGCGCAAGAATTACTGGCTGAGAGACCAGCTTATCACCTCCGGCAACGCCGGGCTCGCGCAGGTCAGAAGCTCGCTGAACACGCTCATTGCCTTTGCCACCGAGCCTGGGGCGGCGGCCTATGACGGCAGCGGCGACCTCAGTCCGTTTTCGGCGGCGTTTTCCCGTCGCGCGCTGGCCCCGAACCAGGAGATCCGCACGGTCATGGCGGCGGTGCGCCGGGATGTGGTGGAGGCAACAAAAGGCCTGCAGGTTCCCTGGGAGAACTCGTCGCTGATCGACGAAGTGGTGCTGATGCGCCGCAGCAACCGCCCCTCGCTGCCGCCGGTGCTGGAGAAAATCGTGTTGTCGGGAGTGGGCCCAGTCGATCTCGGCCTGCCGGAACCGGTCGATGTCGACGGCGGAACGATCACCGTGAGCATCGAGAGACCACCTGCTCTCGGCCGCCTCATGCTGGACGGCGAACCTGTCGAGGTTGGCGAACCGATCCAGGGCAAGGACATGCCGCGTTTGCAGATGGATGTGCCCAAGGGGGTCGACGCGCAGGACGAGGTGGATATGCTGGCCTACGCCACGCATGACAATTGGGGCGGTCAAAGCCAGGGCATCCTGGTGTTCCGGGTCAAAAGCGGCGAAGGCGCCCATGGCGAACAGGTCATGGCCTCGCTCGCGGCCGAGCAAAAGCAACAGGTGGTGGAGCGCGGCATTCATATCACAGGTGCCGCCGAGGCGATCGAAAACCGCGACATTGATGTTGCCGTTGGCGTGGGCCCGGTTGCGCTTAACCTGGATTTCCCGACCGACGATCCCGCGGTCAGTCTCAAAGTTTCGGCATATCCCGCGACAGGAACCCTTTCGCTCCCCGACAGAACCCTGTCACCTCAGTCCAGCCTGATGGCCGCTGAAGTCGACCGCCTGCGCTACGAACCTCAGATCGGCGTATACGCGCCGGTCGAGGTCGGCTTCGAAATCCGTGCGGACAGCAGTTCGTCCAAGCCCGCCACGATGAAACTGTCGCCAACCGTCGATCCGTGCGACTCCGCCGCCGGCGAGCCTCTGGACCTGCAAGGCGTCGTTCCCGGCCTGCTGCCGAACGAAATCGGCGCCGGCGCCGTGGAGGTTTGCGAAGCCGCTGTGAAGGCTTATCCCGATGTCCCACGCTTCCGCTACGAACTGGGGCGCGCGCTGCTCGCAACTGGCAAGGTCGAGGAAGCGAAGACAGCCATCGAGGAGGCCGCCAAGAAGGGACATGTGCGTGCTGTGTTCGAACTCGGCTACATGTATGCGACGGGAACCGGTCTGGTCATCGACCGCACGCAGGCCAACGCGCTTTACGAAGCGGCATCCGACAAGGGCGATCCCTACGGCATGACGTCGTGGGGCCGCGCCTTGTTCAATGGCTATGGCGTCAAGCCCGATACCGCCAAAGGTCTGGACCTGCTGCTCAAGGCGGCCGCGATGGGGCACACCTATGCCATGAACGATCTCGCCGCGATCTTCACGGAAGGCCGCAACGGCGTGACCGCCGACCCGGCCCGTGCAGTTGCCTTCCTGGAGGCCGGCGTCCAGCGACAGGACATGTATTCTATGAACCTTCTCGGCCGTAACTACCTGGCCGGAGTGGGTGTCGAAAAGGACCCCAAGCAGGCGCAGGGGCTATTCCAGAAGGCTATGGATCTAGGCCAGCCCTACGCTCCGGCCAGCCTTGCGCGCATGTACCGGGATGGCGTTGGTGTCGAGCAAAACCTCGACGAAGCGCAAAGACTGTTCGAGTTGGCCACGGCACGCGGCGATCAGTCCGGCGCATATGATCGCGCAGCGCTCGAAATGCAGAAGGGCGCCAATGCCGACCAGACGATAGCGGTGCGCTATCTGGCCTTTGCGGTCGCGCTTGATCTTCGCAAGGAATTGCCGGGTGCCCAGACGACGCTGACGAAATTCGAAGTGAAGACGAAAACGGCCGCGCTCAAGCAATTGCGTGGCGAACTCAAGTCGAAGATCCCGGCGAAGGGCTCGCTTGACGACCAACTGGTCAATGCGGCCAGAGCGGTCTGGGAGCAAGCCAATCCGCGTCGGGACTTGTTTTGATCAGTGAGGAGGCAATCGTGGGCAGGGCAGTGAAGCAGGCATTGATCGCCACAGTTCTATCCGGCGCTCTGGTGGCAGTAGCGGGCTGCATGTCCGTTGCGCCCGCGCCCAAGGCCGAACCGACGGTGACGACGACAAAGCACAGGCCGAAGCTCATTCGCACGACGACCACGCCAAAGATCACCAGGCAGAAGAAGGCTATCGCCAAGAAACTCGTCGAACCGACTGAGGAAACCGCACCTGTCGTCGTTCCACCTTTGGGCGGCGGCAATGGCGGCACCGGTGGCACTGGTGGCGGAGGCGGCGGCTGGGGATAGTGCTAACAGCAGGTCAGGGTTTCGCGGCACCGCTCGCCGAGGCCGCCTGCCACCATTTGACACGCCAACTCTGCAGCCCGGACCTTGACCGGAAGACCGGCTGCAACTGCTCGCCAACCAACCACAAGTGCTCTATGCTCTCGCCAGGTGTCGTGTCGATACGGTGGTCCTGGGCAGGGGCGTTCCATGTTCGAAGTCGTCGCATTCTGGTGGAAGACGAGGCTGAAAGGCCCCGCCACACGAGGTCTTGGCCTGATCGTCGCGCTTTCCGGCTTGCTGCTACTCGCATCGCAAGCCGCCAACGCAGCGCCGAACTGGACGCTTGATCCCACGGCTTCGGTGATCACCTACCAGTCGGTGAAGAAAAACACGATCGTCGAGACAAACAAGATCAGGAACATCACCGGCACGCTCAGCTCGGCGGGTGATGCCAAGGTCACGTTCGACCTCAATTCGGTCGATACCGGCGTCGACCTGCGCAACGTCCGCATGCGCTTCCTGTTTTTCGAGACATTCAAATACCCGACGGCCGAGCTGAGCGCCAAGGTGGACCCCGCCGCTTTCGCCGATCTCGCGACAAAACGCAGGGTAAAGTCGACGCTGCCTTTCCGTCTCAATCTGCACGGCGTCGACAAGGACCTCGAGGCCAGCATCGTCGTCACCATGATCAGTGACGACATGGTCTCCGTTGCTTCGGAAGCTCCCGTCGCGGTTCACGTGGAGGATTTCGGCTTGCTGCCGAATGTCGACAAACTCCAGCAGGCGGCCAACGTCACCAACATCGTGCCCACCGCGTCGGTCTCGTTCGATTTCGTCTTCACCGCTGACGGCAGCAAGCCCGCCGCCGGCCAGACCGTCGCTGCAAGCACAGCCGACGTCGGCCCCGTTGCCACCGATGCCGCGAAGGCGAATTTCAGCGATGAGGAATGCCTGAACAGGTTTGCCGTGCTCTCGCGTACTGGTGCGATCTACTTCCGTCCCGCCAGCGCGCGGCTCGATGCGAAAAGCCGGCCGTTGCTGACGGAGGTCGAAGGTGTCGTTGGCAAATGCCCAAGCCTGAAGGTCGAGGTCTCCGGCTATACCGATTCCGATGGATCGCCGGACGCAAACAAGCAGTTGTCGGAGCGGCGCGCCCACGCGGTTGCCGACGCCCTGATTGCCGAGGGTATTCCGCGCAATCAGATCAGCGCCTCCGGCTATGGCGAGGAGCGGCCGGTTGCCGCCAACGATACGCCGAAGAACAAGGCGCTCAATCGGCGGATCGAGTTTTCCGCCACCAAGCCCGTGAACTGAGGTTCCGGTGAGGTCCGATCTGATCGCCTGTTGCGGTGGCCTCTTTCGTGCCGTCGGGCTTGCCGCGCTTGCCTTGCTTTTGACCGTAACAGCCGCCAGTGCCGAGCGCCGCGTCGCGCTGGTTCTGGGCAATTCCCAGTACCAGCACGCGGCGCCGCTCGCCAATCCGGTGCGCGACGCCCAGGCCATGGCCGAACGCTTGAAGAAACTCGACTTCGAGGTCTTTTCCGGCTTCGACCTGACCAAGCTGCAGACACAGGCGACGATCGAGCAGTTCGCGAAACAGGTGCGCGGTGCCGACATCGCGCTGTTTTTCTATGCCGGCCACGGCCTGCAGGTTTCGGGCAAGAACTATCTGCTTCCAGTCGACGCTGCGCTGGAAGATGAAACCTCCCTCGACTTCGAGGCAGTGTCGGTCGATTTCGTTTTGCGCCAGATGTCACGAGAGACCAGCATCAGCATGGTGTTTCTCGACGCTTGCCGCGACAATCCCCTCGCCGAGGTGCTGGCCAAGACCGCGGGCGTCAACGGCGCCAGCAGCGGCCTTGCCGAGATCCCGGTAGAGAATGGTAGCGCCGGCACGCTCGTCGCTTTCGCCGCCAGTCCCAATGAACTCGCCTACGACGGGTCGGGCGAACATTCGCCTTTCACCTCGGCGCTGCTCAAGCATATCGGCGCACCCAACGTCCCCATCACCGAGGCCATGAACGGGGTCACCAGCGACGTCTTGAAGGCAACCACCGGCAAGCAACATCCCTGGATCAGCGTCTCGCTGACCACGGAGGTCGTTCTGCACAAGGTCGATCTCAATGCGCCATTGATCGTGGGCGAGGCGAGCGCGCCTCAGGCCGAAGGCGGATCCGACGCGCGCAACACCGGCGCTGCAAGCGCATCAGGCCAAAGCGACGACCAGCTTGCGCTCGACGTGCTGCGTCAGAAGATCCCTAGGCTGGCGTCGGACGCCCCGATCTTTTTCGACCATCCGATCGATTTCGGCGATCCGGCAATCGACGGCAAGAGCATCGCCCAGCTAATCAAGGGCAAACCTCTGTTCAGCCCGGTGGAGGGATTGGACAAGTCGGTATGGGAGGACAAACGCTGCGACGGCTGCCATGAATGGGACGAGGCACGGCTATGCGAACAGGCGAAAAATTTCGCCACCAACGATGCTTCCGTTTTGCGCCTGCAACATCCACTTGGAACGCGCTTCAAGGTGGCGCTTGCCAAATGGGCTCAAGGTGGCTGCAAGTAAGCATCCGCCGATTGGCGCAGCGCCTCGATCTCGGCCATCTGGATGCCCATTTCGACAAACGCGGAAAGAACGGCAAAGCGGTCCACCAGTGCGACACGCGCCAGCCCGGCCAGAACACCGGCATTGACTGCATGGGCGGCAGGAAACGTTAAGGCCGATGGTGCTTTTGCGCCGACAACAGATCCGACAATAAAGGAACCATTGTCACGCCATCCCGCCGCCCGGGCAATCCAGGCTCCCGGGGTTGTTGGCGGCGTTGCCTCTGCCTGGCTCACTGCGGCGCGATGGTGGGGGCGGTCCGGTTCACCAACCCAGTCGCGAACATAGGCGAGCAACTCGTGATCAGTCCCATCGAGCAACTCGCTCAGATGGCTCAGGCATTCATGCGCCCACCAGACCGCAGCCCGATCGGGAAGCAGGTAGGCACAGAACGTGATCGCCTCTTCGGGAACGCGCCCGGCGAGCAGGTCGCGGCAAAATTCGATCGATTGCTGTTCGGTTGGAAGGGCTCTCATGTCCCGGGCAATAGCGGGACAAGCCATGAAGAGATCCTGTGCCGTTTTGAATCGGAGCTCATTGGCCATGACCGCCACGCTTTCATCGAGAAGCTCCAACCACTCAAGCCCCAGGCGCGGCGCGGGTCAAGTCTCAACCGGTGACGCTGCAACAACTGCCGGCACCGCCGCATCCCCTGGCGTTTATCGACAGACAATTGCCCCGGAATTTGGTATGATCACCACCATCGAAATCGGATGCTCAAGCAGGAGTAACCGCTATGCAGTGGGGCAGTTCAGCCTTGGTGTTGGCAGTCGTGTTTTTCTCGACTCACGCTTCCGCCGACCCTGTTCAGAAATCAGAAGACATCGTGAAGTTTTTTGCCGGCGCCGCCGACCTCGGTAAGTCGCGAGGAATTTGTGTAGGAACCGAGGAAGAGTGCAAGAGCAAGACCAAGGCAAAAGACGCGCCGGCCGAAAAATCCAGCCTCGATATGCTGATCAATTTCGGGTTGGATTCGGCCGAACTCGACGCGACAGCGCGCAGTGAACTCGACGAGTTCGCCAAGGCCTTGAAGGACAGGCGGCTGAGCACATTCAACTTCGTTGTCGAAGGCTACACCGATGCCACCGGCACGGTCCACTACAACGAAGGCCTGTCGCAACGGCGAGCGCAATCGGTGGCAGCCTTCCTGACGGCCAATGGTGTCGAGGCCGCCCGCATCAACCCGATCGGCATGGGCGAAAAGAATCCGCGCAGCCCCAACCCGTACGATCCGGCTAACCGCCGCGTGGAAATGCGGATAAAGACGCAATAGCACCTACCGCGTGCCACTGTTCCAGGAACGCCGGCGGTCAGTTCTTGAGCACGCCGCCCACAGCCACACCGGTGCCGAAGATCAGCGCCTTGGTGAGGAAGTCGTTGTTATCCCGGGGCGGCGGAAGATCATCATCCTGCCGCACCACTGTGTCCCGGTTGCGCCGCTTCTGAACGACCTGCTGTTGTTTGCGGGGTATCTGTGCCACCGGTCTCTGCGTGCGGACCTTCTTTACCACCTGTTTTTTCGGCTGCGTCGCACGGGCCTGATCGGCAGCATATCTGGCGCGCACGGTTTCCATCATCGGATCAGTCTGGATCACCAGGAATGCAAGTTGCTCGCGTGTCAGATAGCTGGTCTGCGGCAGGCCGTTCTCCACCTGCCAAATACCGATCGCCTGGCGGGTCTGTGGGCCTATGTTTCCGTCGACGCGGCCAAGCTCGTTGCCCAACGCTTCGATGCGCAATTGCAAGTCGATGCGACCCTGGCGGTCGAGGCCAATGGCATTTTCCGTCAACTCGGTGCCCGGTGTTTGCTTCACCTCGTCGGGGACGCCGACCGAGGTGCGCACTGCGGAGCCGGAACTGGCGTTCGCCTGGTCCGTATCGAGTGCCGCGACCTGCCGGTTCTGGGCTTCCGGGTCGTTCAATTCGTCGATGTTCAGCCGCGCCACCGTGGCGAAGCGGCCGTTTGGGAACTGCTCGAGATAGGCCTCGTAGAACGGCACCGAGTTGCGCTTGGAGGCTTCATCCCAGAGCCGCTGCTCGACTTCCCAGGAAGGCGGGTCACCAACCACCAGCGTGGGGGCGGTTGCCGCCCCGGCATTGGCAGGCTGTGCTTCAGGCGCCGCCACGACAACGGGTTTTCCAATGAAGACCTCGCGCCCCAGCGACGCGTTGTGCCAAGGCCTCTGGCGACCTTGCGTCGTCTCGGTCACTTCGCCGCGCACGCGCGTCAGCGCGCTCTGGATCTCAATGCCGGGTTCGGTCAGGTGCCTGGCGAGCGCCGTGGAGTAAGGGCTGTTGACGCCGTTGCCGTCGAAAGCGATGGCGCCCGGATCGGTTGCATAGGCGATCAGGATGCCGCCCGTGCCTACGCCGTCCGATCTTGCTTCGATCGGTGCCAGACCGGACCCCAACGAACGCGACTTCGGCAGCGAGGCGGCCAGCGTCCTGGCGAGCGGATTGTCGCGGCAGGCATCGAGTATGATCACGCCGACCGCCGGATCGGGCGGCAGCGCCGCCAAGAAGTCGTCGACCTGAATGGTGCGGGTCTTGAGATAGGCCGGCGACGTCAACTCGGCGTCGACCGGTATCACGAAATTCTTGCCGTCGACCTGCATGCCGTGCCCGGCATAAAAGATGACGGCGAGGTCGGCATCGTAAGACTGCTCTGTGAACCGGCTGATGAGGCTGTGCATGCCGGCATTGTCCTGATCCATCCCCTCGATCACCTCGAAGCCGGCATTGCGCAGCGTGGAGGCGATGAGGTGCGCGTCGTTGGCGGGGTTGGGCAAAGCGACAGCATGAATGTATTTGCTGTTGCCGATGACCAGCGCAACGCGCTTGGCGTCGGGCGTGGCTGCCTCGGCGCTGAACGCGGCAAGGACAAAAAGGAAAAATCCCCTCAGAAATACGGTCAACGCTTTCATGGACCAGCCCTCCGCCCACCAGGGCGCACTGTTGATGTCTGCGCATGCTAAATTTCGTCAGCGACAAGGTCGCTTATGCCAAAATGGCTCTTGGGCTTATGTGATCCTGACCACAGTCTTGGTTCACAAAGGAACCGAAAGAGTTTGCTATTGTAACACTTGGCAGCAGGAACACCAATGGTCTGGAGCGAAACGCGCGCCGCGCGGGGCGGGTCAAATCGAGCCTATTAGAGTCGTAATCGCCTGCTTGTATTTTTCGAACTCCGGCGATGTCTGGCGGACTTCCGTCGTGGTCGATACCGGTTGGCCTGCGCCGGTCCCCGCGGGGCTGAGCTTTCGGCCCATTTTCCTTTCGGCCCAGTCCACGACATAGCCGGCGGTCTTGCCCGTGAGGAACGGGTTGGCCTGAATGACGGCCGACCCGAGCACGGCGCTCAATTGCGCCGAACCCGACGCCGACAGCACCTGATGCGCGCCTTCCATGCCCAGGAAATGGCAGAGATAGAGCCGGCCGGCTGTGATCTGGTGGCCTCGCGCCCGAAGATAGGCTTCACCCTCGCGCGCAAGATTGCGCACCATCTCGCGCGAGATCGTGTAGTCGTAGCGCAGAGCAAGGAGATCCGCATTTGAAAGTGTGCGCGCCAGTTCGGGACGGTAGGTGTTCATCATCCTGATCCAGGTCTTCGATATGAATTGGCCGGCACCGGTTGCTGAAGAAAGCGGGTTCTTGGCGCGGGCGCTGCCACCACTTTCGACATGAACGATACGGTCGGTCAGTGTTTCGACAGCAGGATCGCTCGTTGCGACCGCGGCGGTCACCGTGCCCAGCGGGTCGATCGCCCCGCCATTCTGATAGAGTTCGAAATGCAGATGCGGCCCGGTCGACAGGCCGGTGGTGCCGATATAGCCAATGATGTCGCCGGCCTTCACCTTTGTGCCGACACCGCTTGCGATTGCGAATTTCTGCATATGCGCGTAGCGCGTCTCGCGTCCGGTGGCATGCGCAATCTTCACCAGGTTGCCGTAACCACCGCCGTCGCCCTGGAAGGCGATCTCGCCGTCGAAGGCGGCTGCGATCGGCGTACCCGAGGGGGCTGCCCAATCGACGCCCTTGTGGATGCGAACCACGCCCAGAATTGGGTGCTTGCGCGGACCGAAGGTGGACGTCATGACCCCGTTGACCGGCGTGACCATGCCGTTGGTGACCGTCAGCGAGCGAACCTGATGGTCGCCGGTAACGCACGCAAACTGACCGTCGCTCTGCTGGAAGACGAAGCATTCGAGGCTCTTTTCAGTACCCTGCACACCGACATACAGCACGCGTCCGTCGGTCTCGCCCTTGCCGCGGGGCGTTTGCGAATAGAGCAGGACGAGGCGCTGGTCCTCGCTGGCGAAGGCGTCCAGATCCTGTCCTCTCGACAGGTACATGATCGCTTCGCCGATCACGCCGGTCGGAACTTTGTTGCGCGCCGCCGTCGAATAGATTGCGTCGAGCAGGCGATATTGCCGCTTGTGCGTGCCTTCTTCCGGTGCACCCGAATAGTTGAACAGATCTTCGCGGACCCAGGGATCGACACCCGATACGAATGCACCCGCGGCGTTGCGCGTCAGCGTGCCGACAAAGACGTTCTTGGCGTAGATCGACACCTGCATGAGCGACATTGTTGTCGTCTCGCGCGTCGGCCTGAAACCACGCATGGCGACGACATAACCCGGTTCCAGGCCTTCCCGGTTGAAAAGCGCCTTCAGCGCTTCGCCCGCCCGCCTGGCGTCCTCGACGGAGAAATGCGCATCGAGCGCAACGCTGTCCAGGCTGCGGTCGTTGAGGATTTTCACGAACGTGTCTTCGGTCGCCTCGAACCGCTGATACTCATTCGTGACGGTTGCGACACTCGTGTTGTTTTCGATCTGTGTCTTCTGGAATGCGGGCAGGGCTGCTTCGCCTGCATCGATTGTTTCACCCCAGCCGGCTTCGGGATCGTCGGTGCCCATCTGCTGCCCCGAAGCAGCCGGAGCCTCGTTGGGGGCAGGCGAGGGCTGAAGATCGTTCTGCAGATCCCCCGCCGGCGGCTGAAGATCGTCCTGCAGATCGTTGGACGGCGGCGGGGCGGTCTGCCGTTGCGCCTGGAAGAATGCGAAGTCTTCCTGCGTCGACGGTATCGTCGTCATGAATTTTTCGCTGGCGCTGAGCATCACATCCGACAGGATTTCGATCTGCGGAGAAATCCCGGCCTGATCGAGATCCGCCGGCTTCGCGATCGAACGGCCCCTCGACGTGGCGTCGGCGTCGGGGGCAGGGGTGATCCACATCGGGTCCCCGGCAAGGTCGATAATGGCAGGCACATAGACCGATGCATCGGCCGGCACGTCGTCCACCCCTTCGACCGCGTGAAGCTCTTCGTCTTCGTCGCCGAACGACCAATAATCGGCGGTGAGGTAGAAGCCCACGGCGATCGACAGCATGATGATCGCGGCAAGACCGGCAAGCAGCCGGCGCCAGAGCCTGCGTCTGCGAAGCGCAAGGCGCGCCTGCTTCTTCTGCCTGAAGCTCGTGTCGATAGTGTGCGTCACGGGCTGTTTCCGGTCAGGAAGAACGTCCACCGCGCCTGTTCGAGCGTATCGACTTCGAGAAATTGCGCCGCGATATGGCCGCGTTGCCAGCATTCCTCGATGCCGCGGGTCGAGAAACGCCTTCGCTCGATGCACATTTCGGTCGATCCCGTCAGGATCGCGTGGCCGAAGACGTCCGTTGCGTAGATGTAGATGTAGCGGTTGGTCAGTTCCTCGCGAATGACCTTCACGCACTGATTGGCGCCGATGGTCCACCAGCCGTCTGTCTGATCGGCATTGTCGACCTTCTGGCCGACTGCGAGATTGACGACGTCGAGTGTCTGATTGCAGACCGTGAATTCGGCTCGCGCTTCGCCGGATGACAGCACAGCCAGCAGCGCGGCGCCCGCGATGACCGCAAGCTTCATGTGGCCCGCCAAGGCGAGCAGGGCGCGAACCGGTTCACACTGCTTTATGGGCAGGTCGGCAGACGAGTGGGGCAAACACGGGCAGCGTTCCATCGGGCGCCCATGACTATCCGCCGAGCCGGAAATACTTGGCAGTGGCTGAGAACTGAGATCCGTTGGTCTCGATTTCCTCGAGAATTTTGGGTAGCAGCGCCGAGGCTGGCGTCGGCGCCGAGAATGCGGCCGCCTCAATATCCTGGGGTCCCGTGATCACCATTATGATCTGCGGCACGGCCTTTCCAGCGGCCTTGTCGGCGGCGCCGAGGCCAATCGGGATGCTGAAGGTGGCTTTGTCCGACTGTGCGACGATGCGATCGTCGAGATTAAACACCATGCCCTTGTGATCGATCAGCAACACGCTGGAAATGAGCCCGCCACGCGTCACCAGCGTGCCGCTGATCGGCGTACCGTTCGGCACCGACGTCCGGTCGAGAACAAGCTGCGGCTTGTCGGCCGCGGTCTGTCCCAGAAAGCGCAGAAAATTGGTGACTTCGCACTGGCTCGGCTCAATGAGGCGGACGCTGATGTCGGGCTCCACATGGAATTTCGCCTGGAAATCGCCCAGCATGCGTTCGAATGGCTGGACCGCTGTTCCAAATCCTTCGATCGCGGCTGCGGTGTCGGTTGACGAATTCATGGTCGCATAGAAACAGTCGCCGCCGCCGAAGTCGCGAATCCAGGAGACTCGTTGCGCGATGTCGTCCACGGCCGGAGGAATCGCCGGTTTGGGCACGTTCAACGCGACGACAGGTTGGTCCGGCTGCTTGGCCGCCGGTGGCACTGTCTTTTGGCTCTCGGCGTTCGCGGCATCCGTCTGGCTTGCAGTGGGTTTGGGCGCCGGCCCGGCAACCTTGGGTTCTGCCGGCTGGCTGATCTGCGGCTCCGGTTTGGGCTTTGGGCTCTCCACAAACTCTGGCTGGGCCGGCGGTGTCTTTTCGGATGGCTGCTGCGCGTCCGTTGCCGGTGACTCCGGGGGGCCCTCGGTTTGCGCGGGGACAGTGGGCTTGGCCGGCTCCGGCGTTTGCACTGCCTTAGCATCTGCCTGGCTTCCAGCCGGCGGCACGCCCGCCTCTGTTTGCGGTTGCGCTTCCATTGCCGGCGGTTTCTCGGATTCCTCGGTCTGCGAAGGGAGTTCGGCGGGCTTGGCCGGCTGCGGCTTTTGAGCCGCCGAGGCATCTGGCTGGTTTTCAGCCGGCGGTACGCTGGCCTCCGGCTGCACGGACGGAACTGGCTTTGCCGGCTCAGGGGCGTTCGCGACTTTGTCGGCGAGGGTCGGCGCCGAAGTTTCCGGTGTAGGCTTTGACGGTTCGGGCGCGGAAAGTGATGTCTTGCCGGCAATCGGCGTTGCCGGCGTCATGAAGCCGCTCAGATACAGGCCCGCGCCTGAGGCGACAGCCAGTGTCGCCAGGGCAGCGATCGCGATAGTTCGGGTCTTTGTGGATTTCTTGGGCATATCCGCAGTGACCGCGCGCGGAGGGCCGGCGACCCGCGAAGGCAGCGGTTCGGACAAATGAGCGGGCCGGACATGCGGGACGAAGCGCTGCTCGCCCGGGCCCGTTGCCGTCGGCGCGTTGCGTCCCGCGACATTGGATGCCTGGGCGCCCTTGGGATCAGGAGCAAGGGTTTGCCCGGCTGACCGGTTGCGGGGTGTGATGGACGTCGGCGGCGTTGTTCCTTCGTCTTCGCCACGCGTCATCCTGGCGATATCAGCCATGCTGACCGGCCGGTCTCGCGGATCCGGTTGCAGCATGGCTTCGACAATGTCACGAAAATCGTCGTCGATATCAGAGAGGTCAGGCACGGCCCGGCGCTTTTCGATGATCTCGAACTGCGATCCGCTCATGTCGATCGGTTTCCCGCGCAGAGCGGCAGCCAGCACCAGCCCAAGGCTGTAAATGTCGGACTGTTCACTGACGTCGCCGCTGTACAGCCCGAGCTGTTCGGGCGAAACGTAGTTGTACTTTCCCGCGAACTTCCCGCCGATCAGTGTCTCCCCGCCCACGGTCGCCGATCGCGCTATACCGAAATCGATGATCTTTGCGCGGTCGACCCGGCCCCCCGGCAGGATGATATTGTCCGGCGAGAGGTCGCGATGGATTGCTCCCGCTTGATGCACGGCGCTCAGGCCGGATGCGAGGCGATGGCAGAGCTTGCGCACCTCATCCGTCGGCATCGGACCACGTCGCATGATGTCGTACAGCGACTCGCCGTCGACGAATTCCATGGCAAGGTAGGGACGGCCGATCCCGGGATCGATGGTGAAGACGTGGTATCGCACGACCGCCTCATGCGACAGGTGGTTGAGGATCGAGGCCTCCTTGCGGAACAAGGACAAGATCGTCTGGTCACGGGCAAATTCGGGCAGCACGATCTTGATCGCGACATGGTCGCCTGTCTGGATGTTGTGGCCGCGATAGACCTCGCCCATGCCGCCGAATGCGATCCGTTCGTCAAGTTCGTAGATGCCGCTGAGCTGCGTACCGACAGCGGTGTTGGCCACTTGCGGCGATATTCGCGTCTTATCATCGGCGCTCATCAGCTTCGGCCCTCCGCTCTGGACAGATCAGGGTGGAGCGATTGTCCATTGCGCCCGTTCCCAATCTTAACCAGCACAATGGTGACATTGTCCGTTCCGCCTCGCGCCAGAACCGTTTCCAGCAGGTTTTCTCCGGCCGCCTGAGGTGTAGTCGACACGACAGCGGCCTCGATCTCGGGGTCGGTGACATGTGCCGTCAGCCCATCGGTGGCCAGCACGAAAATGTCTCCCGGCATCAGTTCGCCCTGCTGGAAATCGATGACGAAGTCGTCACTGACCCCGATCGCATGTGTGATGACATTGCGGCGTGGCCAGGTGAGCGCCTCGGCCGCGCTGATCATGCCTCGATCCAAGAGTTCCTGCACTTCGGTGTGGTCTTTCGAAATCTGCGAGATCGCGGCGTTGCGGATCAGATAAACCCGGCTGTCGCCCGCCCACAGGCAGGCAAATCGTCCGTCCATCGCCAACAGGGCGGCGACCGTGGAGCCGATGGTGATGCCGCGCGATTCCGATATGCTGCGGATTTCGGCATTGGCCCGGCTCAGCCTGTCCTCGAAGCGGGCCCGAAGATCGGGTGCCGAGCTCGCAATGCCGATTGTTGACAGATGATCGACGATACTGGCGGAAGCGACCTCTCCGGCGTCATGTCCACCCATTCCGTCGGCTACCACCCAGAGGCCAGTTTGTGGCTCGACTAGATAGCTGTCTTCATTGAGCTCACGGACAGAGCCTTTGTGGCTCACGCCGAAGCTTTCGATGGAAAGGGCGACAGTATTCAAATTGCCACCAAGCGCTTTTCAAGCGTCCTTCTGCGGCGCACCTTTGGACGCTCGCTGGCGCCACTTTGCCACAGGCTCGAACATTAAAGTACCGAAAACTAGGGAAAACCGGGGTTTGAACTCTGGTCAGCGGACCGGCGCCATGATCAGCAGATCAAACCCATCTCAAAACGCCTTGGGACAGCTGAATCCGGAAAGGGCCAGGAGGAAGAAGTGGTTGGAGCCTGAACCTGTCTGGAGCGTATAAGTAACGTCGCGTCCGCCAATCACGAAGCGTGCTTGCATGTTGCTGTCGTGGCCGGTGACGGCAGCCTTGTCCAGAAGTCGCTTCAGGGCCCACGGCCCTTCGAACTTGATGGCGGATTCGCGGCCTGGCATCTCCGGCGTCAGGCTCAGACTGGCGGATCCGGAAGCCGCGCCGCTCGGCCAGGTCACTATGCTCGGCATGTTGCCCGCTTGGTTGCTCTCGAGGGTCTGGCCGTCGACATCGAGCACCGCCGCATCGGCATCGCCATGCAGTGAGAACGGCGTGAAGGTCACGCTGACCGAGGGCACCGAACCGCCCTGGGGAAAGAAGGCGCTACGGATTTCGGCCGCCAGCTGGAAGTTCTTCAGCGTCGACTTCGACAGGTCGCGGCCGAAGCGAGCATCCTGTTTCCAGCTCCAGTCCTGACCGGTCATATCGATCAGCGATGCGAGGTTCTGTGCGAAGAACCGGTCCATCAGCCCGCCCGGAGCGAACAGTTTGGCGAAATCCGCCATCGCGATGTCCTCGGTGCCATTGCGGGCGAAAGGATAACGGCCGTTGACCGCCGCCTCGCAGGGCTGTGTGACCGTCTGGTCGAGCATCTGGTTCAAATTTGCCACCGAGGTCTCGGTGACGTTGCCTTCAAACTCGTCTGCCGTCGCATTGACCATCCGGCCGAGTTGCTTGGGCACTCGCGAGACATTGGCGCGAAGGGTGGCTATCTGGAGCTGCAGGTTTGCGTTGACGCGTTCCGTCTGGGAGGGGACGTCGGTTGCCAGTTGCAGGCTCTGGTAGATATCGCGGAAATTCTGGGTCAAGGCATCGATCGGGCGGTGTCCGGCAGCACCGCTCACCAGGGCCTGGAACGGCCTGAATTGCGCTTCGATGTTGGCCCCGGGATTCTGGTTTTGCGCGCTTAAGGATCCTGTGCCGGCACGGGTGTGCGATTTTCCGATGGCGATTTGTATGCCGATGCGAGCCAGACCCTTGGCCGTGCTTGCTGCGTCCTGTAACTGGCCCGCGCCGCCTTCAACCGCGGTGGCTGAGTCCTTGCCGGAAGCAGCGTCCTGCGTCAGAGCGGTTTCGTCGGCGATCGCCGTAAACAGCAGTTCGATCGGCGAGGCTGGCGAGGCGACGGCGGAAAGCGCGATATAGCGCGGCTTGTCCTTCAGCATCGCTTTGAATTTCAACCCGTCGAGAACGCTGTTCCACGCCGTTGCGAACTCCTTCCCATAGCGGTCGAGAAGTTCGGGACCGAGCTTGGGCAACTCCTGATCGATGCCGCCTTGCTCGCCGCCGCCACCGAGGACCCACTGGTCGTCGACGAGCGTCTGGGCAATGCGCGAGAGTTGCACGAGATAGAAGCTGTTGAAGCCGGCATAAGTATAGAGGCCGGGAACACGAAGGCCTGACAGATCGCCGCCATCGACCCGCTCGAACAGTAACGGGGCTTCCGGGCCGCTTTTCAGGGAAACAGAAAAATCATCCAGAGCTGCCGCGTATACTGCGGATTTGACCAAAGCCGAGGCACGGTCGGCAAGGCTCATGCGCCCGAGCGACCGTTGAGCGGCTTCGACGAGCGGCTGGTTGAGTTCGAAAACCGGATCGTAGGCGTCGTCCAAGGCAAGCATGGCACCCAGGTGCTTTTCGAGATGCTCGCGTCCTTCGCGGTTGTTTTCACCTGGATACCGGTTCTGCTCCCAATCCTGCTTCATCCAGGAAATGATCAACGCGTCGTCGACCTTCGGCGCCTTGCCGCCAAGCATCAGGTAGATTTTCAACGGCTCGTAGAGCGCGGCGGGATCGGCCATCCTGGCCTGGATCGTCCGCTCGGCCTGGATCAGCAGGCGCGATCGGAACATTCGTTCCAGCGCTTCCCGGTAAGCCGTCTTGGATGCCGAAAGAAGTCTCTCCCGCTGGCTGAGGCCGAACGTCTCCTCGATCGGTGTCGGCACGTCGCCGGTTTCGAACCCAGCCGGCAGATTGCGCAACTGGTCGAGCGGGCCAATGACGTTTTCGAGGTCGACATCGGTGACCTCGGTGCTTTTGAGCAACGCGTCCGCCGTCTGGCGATACTGGCTCATGGCCTGCGTGGTGGAGGCGATCAGCGACCTGTTGGCTGTGAAGCTCAGGGCCAGGGTGCCGAGGGCCGCCGCAGCGATCAACGCGATGGCGCCAAGGCCGGCGAACCTGGCGATCGTTGCACGTCTTACAGCTGATTTGTCATACGAAACCCATCCGGATTCGGCAAAAATGACGCCCGTCAGCAGATCGTGCAAAAAGAAGCTTTTGCCGGTTCCGGAAAGATGGGCGCGGGGGCTGCTGCCGAAATTGCGGCCGATCGCGCCCAACACCTGATCGATTGGGGTTCCCTCCTGCGTGCCTGAAGAGAAGTAGAGTCCACGCAAGCTGACATTCACCTGGCTGCGGATCGGATCGAACAGGCTGGCGATGAAATTGGTAATTTGCTCCTTCAGAGCGCCAAACTGCGCCGGAAAGCCAAAGATGGATATACGCGCGACCGGATCGGCCTCTTCCTGGAGGCGGTCAGGCATCTCCTCCACCAAGCGTCTTGCCAGTGCATCGAATTCGGCCGGAGCCTCGGCGGCCATATTCTTGTTGCGATCCGTGGTCTGGAATGTCGCGCCCCAGACCTTGCGCCGGCGCGGCTCGTCCAAGCCGCCGAAGTAATCCATGAACCCTGAAACCAGGTCGGCCTTGGTGAACAGCAGGTACACCGGAAACTGGATTTTCAGCGTCTCGTGGATTTCCCGCAGACGACTGCGTATCTCGACGACGTGAGCGTCAAGCTGCTGATCGTCGAGGCTGACGAGGTCGGCGAGGCTGATGGCCAGGATGACGCCGTTTATCGGTTGCCGTGCGCGGGCTCTCTTGAGCAGTGACAAGAAGGCAAGCCAGCTCTTCTTGTCGGTCTCGGCATTGGAATCCTGCGTCGTGTAGCGTCCGGCTGTGTCGATCAGGACGGCCTGGTCGGTAAACCACCAGTCGCAGGAGCGTGTTCCGCCAACGCCGGCAACTGGCTGGGCATCACCCGAACCGGCCAGCGGAAAATTCAGACCCGAATTGACCAGCGCCGTTGTCTTGCCGGCGCCGGGCGGGCCGATGACGATGTACCAGGGGATCTCATAAAGGAAATTGCGTTTGCCGCTCGACCGCTTGAGCGCCGCCACGGCCTCATTCATGCGGGCCTCGAGCACCCGCGAGTCGTCATCGCGGTCGTCATTGTGTGTGACCACGGTTTCGAGTGCTTTTTGCGCTTTTCTCGCTTGCCAGAAACGCAGGCCGTAGAAAAGCGTGAGCGCTGCCACGATCATCCCGATGATAGTCGCGCGCAGCCAGGCAGGCCCGAGAGGACGGGTATCGGCGAAGCGGATCAAGGGTCCGGCAAACCACACTGCCGCCGCAAAGCCGGCCAGCGCGATCATGCTGAATATCCGCAGCAGCCAACGCGTCATGGCCGCTCCCGACTGGCCGTGCTCACAATGTTTTCCTCCTTGGCGATCATCACATCGACACGGCGGTTCTTGGTGCGGCCTTCCGGCGTCGCATTGTCGGCGATCGGTTCGTCCTCGCCCTTGCCGTCCACCGTTAGTCGCGAAGGATCACTGAACTTCGGTCCCATCATTGCTTCGACGGCCTTCGCTCTGGCGACGGAGAGATCGAAGTTGGACTTGAATGGGCTCGATTTCCGCGGCTTCACATTGTCCGTATGGCCGACAATCCTGATCGGTCCGCGCTCGGGTTCCAGGGCCGCGGCGATATCTGCGGCAACGGGCTGGAACTCCGGCTTCGCCTCGGCCCTGCCGGACTGGAACAGCAGGAGATTGTTGATTTCCACAACGATGAAGTCGCCCTTCGTGCCGATGGTCAGCCCGCCGCCTTCGACTTCCTTGGCCAGTGCCGAACGGATGCGATCGATCTGCGTGGTTGTGGCGACGGGTGGGACGATTTTCGCCGGCTCCGCCAACGGCGCCACGCTGGCCCGTTCGATGGTAATCGGCGTCGATGGGTTGAGCGCCAGCAATTCACCGGCGGCAGCGTCGCCTTCGTTGGTGATGAAGACCCGCAGTGCGAAGAATGCAGCAGTCAGCAGCGCTGACGCAGCTGCCGCGACGACCCAGAGCGGCAGGCGTGTCGACGGCTGCGTCATGGTCGACGCCAAGCCTTGCCAGCGGGGCGAGATGTCCGCGTCCGCGCGTGCCCTGAAATAGCGAAGCGTTTCGTAGACGTCGCGCCGAACGCGTTCGAGATTGCTGTCTTCGCGCGTCAGGCCCCGGTACTGGCCCTCGAACCCCAGCGACAGGCAGACATGCATCAGTTCGAGCAGCTCGTAGTGTGCCTCGGGGTTGGCCAGGACCTTGTTCAGCGCTTCGAAGAAGCCTGTGCCGCTGGGCTCGACGTGAAAGAACTGCGACAGCATGCTGTGCTGCGCCCAAGTATCTTTCTGTGGCCAAGGCAGGTTGCCGACGAGATCGTCGG
>NZ_RZTF01000001.1:25624-33028 GCF_004023175.1 Mesorhizobium sp. M7A.F.Ca.MR.362.00.0.0 | reverse complement strand
CTCTTCGGCAACACCTGATTTCTCGATTGTCCTGTCGAACCTATCGATCGCCTCAGTGACATGTTCGGCCAACGGCTCGGCTTGTTTCTCGACGGGGATAAGCCTGAACTGGCCGAACAGCATCAGCAATGGTGCGGCCGCGGCAAGGATCGGGTTTGCCGCGGAATATCTGACACTGTCCCTGACATTGAGCAGGGTCTCCTGCCGCAGAGCTGCCTCGGAAGCGCCGCTTCCTGCCGAAGCGGAAGGGGCTCCTTGATAAATCACTGTCCCGGATGCCCAGCCCGGCGGTGTATGCCGGCCGATGCCGGGATCGAATACGGTCGAATTCTTAATCAGCGAGGTTTGCCCGTCATCCGCGACGGGCACTTGAGGGACCGGCGCCGGTTTTCGCTCACGCCGTGGAGGGGCGCGAATGACGGTCTTGCCCGCCGGGCCGAAAGGATCGTCCTTCGAACTCATGGACGATCGTCCGTGCAGGCGGTGTGCCCGCGACTGGGTGAGACAGGCGCAAAACGGTTTCTCGTCAGGTGAAGGAAACGCAACCCCTGCCGACCCTGACAGTGTCCGGAGGAAGGTAGGCTATATCTTACTATCCCGCCGAAAGATGACATTTGCCGCAGACCCCCAGGTCGATCAGCCTTAGCCGCTTAGCGAATTGTCGTATGCGATCGTAATCTCACAAACTCTCGATTGGAACCGGATGCCGCGCACCAAAGAGGTTTTCTTCGTCGACTTCAGCCTCGCATCCCCCTTTGGGCCTGTCTATTTCTGCTTGTCGGCCTTGGCATAGGCCTCGCTGAAATAGGCCAGAAATATGTCCAGCATGCCGTTCTCGTGGGCTTCCTCCATGGTTCGCCAGGTCGCGACAAAAGCGTCCCAGGCCTGGCTTTTCTTCGACGAGAACGATGTCGGGGGGAGTTTCTTTCCGATCGCCTCGGGCGACAGATCGTCGAGCAGCCGCGACAGCGCAGCTTGCATGGCGGCATAGGTGGCGAATTCGTGCGTCTTGAGATCGCGGAATGCATCTTCGATGCTGCGCCTGGCATCCAGATAGCCGGCCCTGCGGCGGGCGAACATGATTTCGAGGATGTCGTCGGTTCCCGGGACGAACTTCAGGGGGTTGTTGTCGGCGGCGCTAATCATCGTCCGTTGTGTGCTCTTGGCCAGTATTTTCGCGGCCGCGCGCGCTTTCAAAAGCATGGTCAGTTCCTCGACCACAGTCCGCAGGACCGTGCCGATTTCGGCGGCAACTTCAAGCGGATCGCGCGATTGAAGCAATTCCGGCGAGATGCCGGCCGCGATCGCGATTTCCCGCAGCACTTCGTCTCTGGTCGAGGGTAGAGGCGGTTGCGACGAGAACGCCGGAGCCGGAACCCGCTGCCCGGACTGTTGCTCCGAAGGAGTGAAGAACGGCTCGGCGGCGAATTCGAGCGGCCGGCCTGTCGCGGCCGGCATTTCTCGTTGTGTCGAACTGATATGGCCTGTTGTGGCGCGCTCGTCGTCGATCGATACGAAGATGACATAGCGGCCGATCAGCACCCGGTCGCCATGGCTCAGCCGATGCGGGCCGGTCATGCGCTGGCTCGATCCGTTGATGTAGGTTCCGTTGCGCGAGACATCGTGCAGCCAGAAAGCGCCTGCCTCGTAGCGAACCTCGCAATGCCGGCCGGAGATGAACTTGTCGGGGTCCGGCAAGGTCCAATCACAAGCCTCGCGTCCGATTTCGAAGCCGCGATCACGCGCCGCGTAACTGGTCGAGATGCCCGCAGGCAAGGCGTCGACATTGTTGATTTGCAGACTGATATACATCGAGGATCGCCGTCGAACGCTGATCGATACTCCACATTCTAGCAGTTTGCACATCCAACAGGACAGCGGCGTTTCGAGCCAATGCGGCAGGGTAAGGTTTTTCCGCTGTGCATCTCTTTGGTCGGCCGGACAACATGTGGTAGGCTCAACATAGCCTGGTGCGGCGGGCCAAAAAGTTCCTGGATGCGGGAACTTCAAACCCACTGCCGGCGGCCGCGTCCAGGAGGGGCACGACCCATGCCGAACGAACGTGCCACGGTTGTGCAAACACCGGTTGGCGCCGAGCTGTTGACCTTCACGCATCTTGTCGGTCGCGATGAGATCAGCCGTTGTTTGGCCTATACGGTAGGGTTCGTCAGCCCCAGCCCCGATATCGATCCGCTGAAGATGCTGGGGGGTGTCGTTTCGGTGGAAGGCGAATCCGATCCGAAACGTTGGTTCAGCGGCCTTGTGTCCGAGTTTCGCCTGACCCGCATAGAAGACCGGCTGGCCTACTACGAAGCGGTCGTCAGGCCGTGGCTCTGGTTCCTCGGCAACACCACCGATTGCCGTATTTTCCAGAACAAGAGCGTCGTCGACATCGTCAAGGACGTCTTTAAGAAATACAGCACGGCGGAGTTCGATCTGCGTCTGCAGGGTTCCTACCCTCCGCGCGAATACTGCGTGCAATATGACGAGACCGATCTGGATTTCGTCCAGCGGCTGCTCGAGCATGAAGGCATCCTGTATTTTTTCGAGCATGACGAGGGCAAACACACGCTTGTCCTGACCGATGCGATGAGCAAGCTGAAGCCGGCGCCGGGCTACGAGCAAGTACCTTATCATTTTGAAGGGCAGGGCTCCCGGCGCGATGTCGAATACATCACCGAATGGATACCGGGCAGTTCGGTGCGTCCGGGCGCCTATGCCCACACCGACTATGATTTCAAGAAGCCGGGCGCCGACCTTATGGCCAAGTCGGCCCAGCCTTTCAGTCACAAGCTGGCCGCCGGCGAAAACTACCGCCAGCCCGGCGCGCATCTCGAAGTCGGCCGGGGCGACAACCTGGCCGCGATCCGACGCGAGGAAATCCAGGCCGTCCACCAGCGTATCGCCGCGGTCGGCACCGTGCGCGGCCTGTTTTCGGGCTGTACGTTCAAGCTCGATGGCTTTCCGCGCGAGGACCAGAACCAGGAGTATCTGGTGGTCAGCGCCGAATACAGGCTGTTCGATCCGGGATACAGAAGCCATGCCGACGTCGACAGCGAGAACTTCAAGGTGATCCTGGGCGTGGCGCCGACCGCCTTGCCCTATCGTCCGCCACGGATCACGCCCCGACCGATCATGCGTGGGCCGCAGACGGCGACCGTGGTCGGTCCGTCAGGCCAGGAAATATTCACCGACAAATACGCCAGGGTGAAGGTGCAATTCCACTGGGATCGCCTGGGCAAGAAGGACGAGAACAGCTCCTGTTTCGTGCGGGTCTCACAGACCTGGGCCGGCAGCGGCTGGGGCTTCATCCAGATACCGCGCATCGGCCAGGAGGTGATCGTCGACTTTATCGAAGGCGACCCTGACCTGCCGATCATCACCGGCCGGGTCTATAATGCCTCGCAGATGCCGCCCTATGGCCTGCCGGCGAGTGCCACGCAATCCGGCTGGAAGTCGGACTCCTCGCTCGGCGGAGGCGGCTACAACGAGCTGATGTTCGAGGACAAGGCCGGCTCCGAGCTGGTCAATTTCCAGGCGCAGAAGGATCACCACCTTCTGATCAAGCATGACCGAACCAAGCTGGTGCAGCACGATCAGTCGGACCGCATCGACCACGACGCCAAGCATTCCGTCGGCCACAACCTCGACGAGGACGTCGGCAACAACAAGACGGTCAAGGTCGGCGTCGACCAGACCACCGATATCGGCAACAACGACACCGAGACGGTGGGCGTCAATCGCTCGCTTACGGTAGGGTCGAACGAGACGATCAATATCGGGTCGAACTCGACGGAGACGATCGGGTCCAATCACACGCAGACCGTCGCGATCGTCCAGACCATTACGGTCGGCGCCGCCCGTGTCGACAGCGTCGGAGCATCCGAGACCAGGACCGTGGGTGGCCCGCAGGCCAATACAATCGGCGCGACACGGTCGGTTACGGTGGGTGCGGCGCAGAGCCATAGCATTGGTGCCGACGACAACTGGTCGGTTGGCGCGAACCAGAGCGTGCAGGTGGCGGCGGATCAAAGTTTCAAGGTCGGCGGAGCCCATTCCTCGCAGATCGGCAAAGGGCGAAACGCCAAAATCGCCGAGGACGACGCGACCAATGTCGGCGGCGCGCGCTCCCTGAAGATAGCCAAGGGAAGCCTTGTCGAGATTGGCGAGGACGGTGCCATCAAGATCGGCAAAGATTTGTTGATCGAGGCTGGCGACTCCATCGTGATCAAGTGTGGCTCGGCCGCGATTTCGATGAAGAAGGACGGCACCATCAATATTGAAGGCAAGGACATTTCCGTCAAAGGCTCGGGCAAGATCAACGTGAAGGCTTCAAGCGACATCACGATGAAAGGTTCGGAGATCAAGCAGAATTGAGGGCGGCTGGATGACCAAGACTCGGAAGCGGATCGAAGGGGTGATAATCGGAGTTTTTCTCGGCTTCGATGACGAAGCACCGCTCGTCGTATTCCCGGGCAATACAAGGGAGACCGCGGTAAGAGCCCGAAGCCTGGCCGAAATGAGTTCGGATATGATCGGCTCCGAGGTCGCGCTCCTGTTTGAAGACGGAGATGTTGGTCGACCACTGATTGTGGGGCGCATTGTAGAGCCAAGCCGCAAGCCGCGGTCGCAAGTCAAACGCGACGGCGAACAGGTAAGGATAGTGGGTGAAGAACGAATAGAATTGCGCTGTGGTAAGGCCACGATCATCATGGAAAAAGACGGCCATATCATTATCCGCGGCACATACGTTACGAGCCACGCAAGCGCCACCAACCGTATCCGTGGCGGCTCGGTGAACCTGAACTGATGGCAGCGCCGATCTTGCGCGAGATCGTCCGCCAGCATGCCGAAATGGCGGCGTTTCTATGGACGATCTACGACCATCACCTGCTCCACCCCGAGGAAAATCCGGAGATGGACGAAGTGCGTCTTGCCCGCTTGATTGAAAGGTTGGAGGCTCATCTGGACGGTTTGCGGGTAGCCGGAGATCAAGGTCGAAAAATTGCGCAGGAGCGCTTTGAGGAGTTCTCGGAAGCGGGTGAACTCTTCGTGTTGCGGATGCTGGCCGCACCAAAACCGATCCAGATTGTGGATCTGGACCTTCCCAAAGTTAGAGAATATCTGGCGGTGACCCTGAAACAGAACCGATGACCCCCATCCTATCGGTAGTTGTTGATGTCGACCGTTCGAAGGAAGATATTGCCGTCATAGCCCATTTCGAAACCGGACCAGTCAGTGCCGTCGAACAGAAAGAATTCGTGCCAGCCTGCAACAACAAGAAATTCCTCGGTCGCGTTCATGGTAAAACCTTGTTCCGTTTCGAGCAGAGGCACGAGTTCGCGTCCCTTCTGCACCGAAACGCCGTAGCTCATGTCCGACCAGTAGCGTTTGCCGCGGAACTCGCAGATATCGTAATAGTCGACCTCGTCGGCCTTCAACGCAATCAGCTGGCTGTCACGCAATTCGTAGGCTGCCCCGTTCGCCCCGCCGAGATAGACCTCACCCTGAGGTCCGGCCAGGACGGTATTGAAATTCTCCTCGACGCCCACATCGATACGATTCCAGCGCCGTCCGTCGAGTCTCAGCAGAAGCCCGCGGTCGCCGGCGCAATACACCGGACTTCCGTCACGACCGTGGATATCGTTGAGCACGGCTTCGTCGAAGGTCTCCAACTGCCCCCATTGGCCCCGCTCACGCAGATAGCTTACGCCAAGATCTCCGATCGCAAAGATCCGGTCGCGCGATGGGGCCCACAGGCGCGTCAGTGCGCCTTCGCGCAGTTCCGTGCGTGATGCCGAACCAGGCGGAAGGTCGTGGATGATCCCTCCAAGCTCAAGCGCAACATGGTCTTGCGGCCCAAAACTGACATGGGACCGGATCGCGTCCTCGATCTGAAGCCGTGCATTGAAACGAATGGTCGCCCCAAGCTCAATTTCCAGGAGATAGGACCGGCTGAATTCGTCATCGGGATCGCTCAGTTCGAAACTGGCGCTGAAGCGATTGCCGCCGTGATGATATCCGTCCACGGCCTGGACATCGATTTCCTCTGGGTCAAAGTCGGCGATCGTTTCGGGCTCACGCATCACTTCTTCCTTATCGGTTTTGCCAGTATCTGGGCGGGGGTCGGTTTCGGGGCTCTGGCGCAATCGATGAGGTAGTCGATGAGCACGAGCTTCAGGCATTCGAGCGCGTCGTCTTTCTCCTTTTTGGTGCAGCTCTGCAGCTTCTCGTGATGGTCGCCGACAGCCTGCTGCACCTCCTTGATCGCATCGCCTAAGGTCGGACTGCGCTTCTTCTTCAGGAAATCGCGGACTTTCTTTGTCTTTTTGTTGTGCGGCGAGCCGCGTTTCGACCCAGAACCGGATTTGCGGTATCCGGTCTTGGTTTTCTTGTAGGACTCCATGCAAACGCAGGGCGCGGTGTTGACGTCGTAATTTCCCCAGCCGGAATAGTTATCGCCGCCGCGACTCCTCTGGAACATCTGATTTTCAAAGCAGTGCTCGGATTCCGTCGGGTGCGCACAGTCGGAATCCTTGTGTTGATGCACATATATACCCACGTTATTTAAAATCGTTGCACAGTCCTGCCCACTGACAGTTATGGCGGCCGTGTGCGGCCATGTAACCGTATTGCCAGTCGGCGATGCATGGTTGTTTGTGGCAAGATCTGTCATACGTATGACAGGCTCGCCATCAAACTTCACATCGTTAGACCATGAGTTGAAATACCCCTTTCCCGTATTTTTCGATGTGATGACACCTTTCTTTGCGGCACAGCCAGCCTCCGTCCCAGACGTTCTGGACAGGTCGGATTTGTTCTTGATGTTGACGGTCTTGCCGCCGATCTTGACGGTGCCGGTCCCTTGCTCTGTGTCGCTGCCCAATCCGAAACTAGGGTAGGGGATGGGCACGCCGGGCGGCGTTGCGGGGTTTTCCGGAGGTGTAAAGCAAACATCCGGGAATGCGGCGATGGTCTGGGCGTTCACGGCTTTGCCGGAAATTTCCAGGCCGTTGGCAAACACCCCGCCCATTACGCGGCCCTCGATGCCACGATAGCTGCGCCGCAGGCGCCGGCATCGTTCGATGCCTCGATCAAAACCGGATTTCCGGCAGCGTAGCCCTTGCGTGCCGCGGTGAAAGCCATGCCAAGCATGAGTGGCACCACGGCAGCTCCGACATTGCCGAGGGACTCGCCTGGCGACCAGATGTCTTGAAACTCATGCCTTCCTCGCAGTAAGCGCAGGCTGGCAAGAGCGCTTTGCTTGAACCAGTACTGTTCTCCTACGAGGTCAGCGATCCGGTACCCGAGCCGGTTCATTTCGATACCGGTTTCTTCGAATGCCGCGCGATAAGCAGCCGTCATGCCGTCACCGCGCAAAGGCAAATCTTCAGTGTTGTAGAT
>NZ_RZTF01000001.1:19365-25614 GCF_004023175.1 Mesorhizobium sp. M7A.F.Ca.MR.362.00.0.0 | reverse complement strand
GTTGTAGATCGATGCATTTTCGCGAGAGAGCCCAAGCCCAAATAGCCGAAGACCGCCCTGTCGACCCTGGGTGCAAATGATCGCCGCCGCCGCCTCCCCAGGTATGAACCCGTTCGGATTTTGCGGCGTAAGGAGACGATTGCAGGAGATATAGTGCGTGACTGTCTGGCTTTTCAGATAACTATCGACGCCGGCAATCATCACAAAGGGCACCTCGCCTGATGCCAGCAACCGGCGAGCATGTTCCAATGCGACAACGCCTGCAGGTCGTCCGTGCGCTATTATTCTGGAGCGTGCATGCGGTTCGACCTCAACAATTTCTGCAACGCTCCTAAGCAAAGCGGAATTGTCGCTGACAGGCCGGCCGGGCCGCTCTTCCTCGGGAAGGCATAAGATCAGTGCCGTTTGGCCGCGTGCTTCCGGCACGCTTTCGAACGCTTCGCAAATAGCACCAGCCGCCAGATGCGCCATGCGCCTGTCACCAATCCAATTGCGCGGTAACGCGATTGGCGCACCGGTTAGCCACTCGCCGGCGGAGCCCCGAAGTCGCGTTTGCTGGAAACCGTCGAGTCTTGCACGCATTGCCGCGCAAGCTGACGGCGCGTCGAGGCCGACAGCCGTAACCATGCCTATCGAGACGATGTCGAGTTGCGCACTCATGCGTCTTCATTCTCTCGTGCGGGCGTGATGTGGCCAACACGAACATATTGTTTTCCCTTGAGCCTCGCTCTCAGCATGGCCGGCGTTGGCGGACCTACCCAGCACTCCGAGAAATCGAGGATGGTCTTGTGAATGCGCTGCGAGAGGCGCCAGACGAGCGAGAAGCGGCGTCTTTCTGGGTCGAGCAGAACGGTGTCTGGAAATATGTCGGCCTCATAGGCCTTTTGCCTGCCTTTGAACAACGTCATCGGCAATGCTGCCGACGGTAGGCGAAAGCTCACTCGCCCTTCGGGAGCCAGGTTCACAAGCACCACCTCTTCGCCGCCTCGCGGATTGTCGATCTGCTGGTCAGGCGGCGCCATCTGGAAATAGCGCTCGTCGAAATCCGGCGGCAGGAACGGAAAGATGTTCTTGGCCCAATTGTCGTCGTAAGTGCCGCCATACTCGATCCGGCCCGGCCATCCGCGGCCCATCGGGCCAAAGCTCATCGGTTTGTAATCACCGAAGGGAGAGCGGATGTCTTCGTCGACAGCTTGCGTGTTCGGTAGCCGCAGCCCGGGTACGAGGCGCTGGTTCCTGGTTCGGGACCAGCCGGTTCCGACCGGGTTGTATTTGTAGCTGGCGGGAAGTTTGTCCTCCGGGTCCAACCTGTCGACGCCGCCCCAGGCAACGTCGTAGGAAATGGGCAGTTTCAGGAAGGGTTGCGGCGATGTGGCGGTAAAAACCGGCCCGATCGAGCGCCATTCGCGGTGGCCGACAACCTCGAACAGTTTTGACCAATTACCAACCTTGATGCCGACCGGCACGCGCTCTGCCGGGCGCCCGCCCGGCGCATAGGCGCAGCCATTGGCGATCACGTCGCAGCGTGGTTTGCGGAAGGCGAAGTCGGTCTCCCAGAGCGTGGCCGAGTAGCCGGCCACGCCGGTCTGTGTGTCGGCCATCACCAGGGGCACCTGTTCCGCTGATTTTCGCACCAGTCCGCCCGGCTCGGCGGGGAAGTCGAACGTGCCTTTGGCGACCACGACAATCCACTCATGGCCGGCCTTGTCCATGCCCATGGTGAATTGGTGCGGATACCCCATCTGGTTCAAGATCCGCATCAGTTGGTCTCCCAGCTGGCGGCGAGAATCTGCTTCAGCGTCGCTTGCGGCGATTGCGGATCGATGTCGAAAATGTCCGAACGGGCGGTCCACATCACCATACCGCTGATGACCTCGTCGTCGGCCTCGACAGGAGGCACCGGCAGTCCGCTCAATACTGTATCCAGTTCGTCCGGCGTCAGCTCGCCGTGCTGGGCGGCGATGGCCGCTTCTTCGATCTCGGCAAACCACGCCTCGGCGTCAGCCAGCCGAACCGGAGCTTCAGCAAGCTGCGCGACGACGCTCAAAGGGAATTGCCTGCCGACCCTGTCGGCGCTCTGCACAATGATGCCCGCCGATGCGCCGAAGCAAGCCGGGCCAGCCAGGAAGCGCAGCGCGGTTGTGCTCGGCCAAAATTCCGAGCCGAACAGCGGGACGAGATGCTGCGCCAGCCAACGGTCCCAGCCGCGAACAAAGTCGCCCGGCAGCCGCCGTGTCACGAAATCTCCGGTGGCGGGCATTTTGCCGTAAAAGCCAGGCAGCTTCATATCTGCGGCGGACATGAGAATTTCTTGAACATTTGCAGGTTGTAGGGATTTTCGACGCTGGCGGCCTTGAGCTCGAAATCGGCGTACATGCCTTTCGTCCCCAGGCGCAGGCTGTAGACATCCGACAGCGAAGTGCCGGTGAATCGGCCGCTGCGCAGTATCCTCAGCCACGCCCAGCTGCCGGTCTCGTTGAGCATGATTTCGGGCGAACCATCGATGGGCTGGAAGGCGAGCGAGATCACCCCGGTGCCGTCCTTGCCGGGCCAGGTCATCGGTTGCGGCCGCGTCGCGTTGTTGAAGTAGACGAGGGTCTGGCCATCGAGATTGAGCGTTACGCGCGTGACGTTCGGAGACAGGTCCTTGGGTTCCAGCGTGAAGCTCATCACCGGTCCTGTACCGCCGGGAAAGAGATCGTCGCGTATCCGCCTGGCCTGCTCGAAAGCCGCCAGCGCCGAAGGGTCGAGGCCGAAATCGGCACGCCATTTCCACGGCTGGCTGGCGGTGTCGACATAGCTGATCAAATGGTCGTTGGTGAACGCGTCGATCAGGCCCGCCGGTCCGAACAGGCGGGCGAAGTCGCGGACATTGACGTCCACCGCGCTTTCGGGACTGAACGGATAGCGGTCGTTGAGCGCCGCCTGGCAGAAGGGCAGGATGTCGGCGCGCCAGATGGCGTTGAGCTCCGAGGTGACCGCCTTTTGCGTCAACCCGCTGGTGTCGCCGGCGACACCAGCGGGTTGACGCAAAAGGCGGTCACCNNNNCCGCCGAGCCAGTCGTCGACCGGGTCGGGCAGGATTTGCGCTTGCCTTGCGACCGCCCCCGTCAGTTCGGCGAGGCCGCCTTGCTTCTTGATGGCATCCTGGGGATCGGGATTGGCCGTGACCGTCTGCAAAACGTTGGACAGCGCCGTCAGAGCCACCACCGCGGCGTCGAGTGCTGGCGGCTGGCCGTCGACCTCGGCAATAGCACCTTTGAGCGGCTTGAAGTGTTCGGCCACCAGGTTGCCGGTAAGATCCACCTCGTCAGCTGAGCCCGCGCGTGGAAGCAGCTTTGCCCCCGTTTTGACGATCTTGCCGAGCTTGCCGAGTTTGCCGAGCAGTTTCGAGCCGCCCTTGGCCGCCGCCTTGTCGTCGGCCGGCGCTTCATCGGACCGGGTAAGCTCGGTCTCCTGAACGACCGCCGTGAGCAGGCGTTTCAGCGCTGAATCGGCGCTGGAAAGATCCTTCAGATTCTCACTGGCGACATTGAGGTCGCTCAACGGCGCCAGCCTCATATCGCGCAGGAAGCTGTCCCACTGTGCGATATAGTCGTCGTAGTAGAGCTTCAGGATGTCTTCGGACAGCGCCGACACGGACGTTTCGGAGTTCTCGGAGCAGCCCCCGGCGAAGACCGCCCGATCCAGCGCCGCTTGTGCTGCCACATCCTCGATCCGGTCGAGAACGGCGTCATGGAAGCCTGCATAGGTGAATGCTCCCGAAATACCGACGCGAAGCGTCTTGTCGGAGCGACGCGCAAAAACCTTGGCGCCGTTGGGACCGGCGAAATTCGCCGGAATCCATTCTTTGAGCCCGGCCACTACCGGATCGGCCAGCAATTGCTTGTAGGCACGCGCCGGCAATGAAATCGTGCATACCGTTTTCAGCGCTTCGGCAACCAGCGCCTGGTCGGGCCCGATATAGCTTTCGTCGACCGTCATCCGGCGGATGGCCGCAAGCTGATGCTCTTCGGCATCGGCGGTTGGAAATGGTGCTGCGGCCGCGAATTCGGGAAGGCTGTTGACCCACCAGTTCTGGGTGTAGTCGGGATCCATCTGCGACAGACCCGTCATCATACGATAGGTCTTGAGAGCGCCGAGCATGAAATCCGGATCGCGGATCTGCCGCCACATGGTGGCCTCGAGAAGGGCCACCATGTGCGGCTCAAGCACGTTGCGCAAGGCGTGATCGTAGGTGTCGGTCTGAGCCCGCACCAGTTCCGCCGAGGCCGATGGCCCTAGCAGATCCTGGACAGCGGCAGGCGGTGCTGTCCGGGCATTTGAGACCGCGTCCATTGCCTCGAGCGCGCCGTCGATGGCAGGCTGCTGCACCGATGCCGGGTTTGCGGCAGCCGAGGTCAACGGCGTCTGCAGCGCTTCGAACTGGCTTGCCTGGGCCGAGATCGCATTGCGGTTGTCGTAGTAGGACCAGGCAAACACCGCACTGGCCAGCAAGCCCGCTGTGGCACAGGCAGCCGCCGCGCCCCGCCAGATCCAGGCGCGGCGGCGTTGCGCTAGCGGGTCGAACGTACCCAGGCCTGCTTCCTTGAAGATGACTTCGGTGAGCAGGTTCTTCAGGAAGAAGCTGCGTTTCTCGACCCTTGGTGCGGGCAGGACCCGCCGTGGCGGAAGACCGAAAGACGACGACAGCGCCGCGGTCAGTCGGTCGATAGGCGCCCCTTCCTGAGTCGCCGATGTCAGATAGAGGCCGCGCAGCCATGCAGCCTCTTCATACCGGCTTTCGCCGAACATCGCCTCGACCAGCACCTGGATCGGTTCGGACAGGCTTGCGAGTTGGGCAGGAAACCGGAAGATCTCTGCACGGGCGGCGAGTTTTTCCTCATCCTCCAGGCGCGGCACCAGCCGCCGCTCGAGTTCCGTCGCCAGCGTCGAAATTTCGCGTTCGATGGTCTTCGCATCCACGCGCGCATCCAGCGCGAAGGTCGTTCCCCACACCTGCTCGCGCGAGGCGGTGGACAGACCGCCGAAGAAGGCTTCGAAACCCTTGATCAGATCGGCCTTGGTCAGCATCAGATAGACCGGAAGGCGGATTTCGAGCCGGTCGTTGAGCTCGGCCAACCGGCGGCGGATCTTGCGGCCGTGCGCCTTGATGGCTTCGTCGCCCTCCGAAAGCACGTCGATCGAAAGCGCCACGATGACGCCGTTGAGCGCGCGGCGCCCGCGATGCTTCTTCAAAAGGTCGAGGAAGCCCAGCCATTCCGCCGCGTCCACATCGGGCTGGCTCTCCTGCTGCACATAGCGGCCGGCGGTATCGATCAGAACCGCGTTTTCGGAAAAGAACCAGTCGCAGTTGCGGGTGCCGCCGACCCCTTGCAGGTCGTCGGTGAGGTCGATCGGAAAATTCAGTCCGGACTGCCGCAGAGCCGTGGTCTTGCCGGTGGCCGGCGGCCCGACGATCACATACCACGGCATGTCGCGCAGAAACTTGCGGCCGCCCAGCTTGCGGCGCTTCAGTTCGGCCATCACGTCGGCGAACTTGGCACCCACGGCAGCGACGTTCTCTTCGCCGGGGCTCAGCGGCTTTTCCACCGCGGGCGCGGCAATCTCGGCGACGAACATGCGGTTGGCGCGGATCGCCCGGCGCTGGGCGACGATCAGCCAGATCAGCCAGAAGATGACCAGCAGCGCGATGATGACGATGCGCACATTTTCAGAGGCGAACGGTTCGTAGGGACCGACCCTGACGATCGGACCGAACACCCAGATGACCAGGGAAAGCAGCGTGATGCCGATCAGCGTCCACAGCCAGCGCGATGTCAGAACCGCCCAGAGGAAGCGCAGGATGAACATCTCACAGCCTCTTTTCGACAAGCACCTCGGCGCGGCGGTTCAAGGCTCGCCCCTGGCGCGTGCTGTCGCTGGCCACTGGATCGGTGGCCGCGCGGCCCTCGGAATGGACGCGGTCCCGTGGCACTCCGTTCTGGACCAGCATGTCGGCAATCGTCTGGGCGCGAGCCTCGGACAGCCGCTGGTTGGTCGACAGCGGATTGGTCTTTTGCAGAGGAACGCCGTCCGTATGGCCGATCACCGTGATGTTTCCGATCAGCTCCTGATTGGCGAGGATCACCTTGGCGATCGAACCGATCAGGGGCTCGAAACCTTCGGTCAGTTGTGGCCGCGACGACTGGAACAGTTCGGGGTTGGAGGCCTGGATGATCAGCTTGGCCAGCGAAACGCTCTCGGTGC
>NZ_RZTF01000001.1:12337-19355 GCF_004023175.1 Mesorhizobium sp. M7A.F.Ca.MR.362.00.0.0 | reverse complement strand
GCCGCTGAGGGCGGATCTGAGGTCGGCCGGCGCTCCGGCCTGAAATTCCGGCAACAGCGCAAAATCCACCTTCTCCGGCGGCGGGGCATCGACCTTGGGCGACGTACGGCTGATGTCGCCGCGTGCAGGCGGCGGCAACGTGCGCACAAGTGCGGAAAGCTCGACCGCCTGGCTGCTCAGTCCCATCGAGAGTCCGATATGGATGGCTGTGGCAACAACCGCCGCACCGAGCGCCATAACCCAGATCGGAACGATGAAGCGCTGCGGTTCGTCGGATGCGATCACGCCCTTCCAGTTTGGTGACAGTGGCGCGCCTTCAGCGTCGGCATCGCGCAGGAAGCGTGCCGCCGCCACGCGAACGGCATTGAGCGAACGGTCGCCTGATCGCCCAGGCACGCGATATTTGCCGCGGAAACCGAGCGCCATGCAATCATACTGCAGTTCCAGCAATTCGCGATCGCGGTTGGGATGGCGCTCCAGTTCGTCGAGACGCGTGAAGAACTGCGTGCCGGCATCGACATCGCCACGCAGCATGACCACAAGCGGCTGCCGAGGCCAGGCGCTGGCCCCACCCCAGGGCGTGTTCAGAGCCAGATCATCGAGCAACGCCGCCACGATCCAGGCTGCCTGGTCGGCCCTCTCCATAGAGGATCCCGTCGACATTGCCATGTCGCGTGCCCGAACCAGTTCTTCGAGCAATCGGGTGCGCAACGTTTCCGGATTCTCCGGCGGCAGCGCGCTTTCAAGCTCGGGAGCGAACTCGAGCAAGGGTGCGAATGCGTTGACAAGCGCGTTCGGGTGGGTGCGAGACCGCTTTACCACCGCCCCCGGCAACAGCGGGGCCATCGGTCGCGGCATCGGCGCTCCGGTCAATCGTATGCGGGTGCGTTCGCGATCCTCCGACAGTCCGAACGGATCATCGCGGCTCATGATCTCACCTGTTCACCGAATAGCAGTCCACCTGCGGCTCGCTCGGCAACACACCCGAAACGCCAATGACGAAGCCGGGAGCATCGAGCAGTGACGCCCAATGCTCGCTTTTCTGGTCCAGTTCGAGGCACAGCCGATCGCCATCGTAAGGGATCTCGCGCGGCTGGGAATGGAGCGGTTTCAGCGGAATGCCGGGCAAACGCGATTTCCACAGGCCCTCGAACTGATCGGCCGAGCCGACAGTCGCCTGATTGACGAAGATCTTGCGCAGCGCGTCCTCCGACAGCTCCGAACCGACCCGGATGACGATCCGGCTGGCCACCAGCAGCTTCGGGTTGTCGATGCGGATTTTCCAGACATTGGTCGAATGCCGCATGACAGGCAGCGCACGCGATTTAGGCTCGATGTAACGCAGGCTGAGGATGAGCGAGCGCAGCGCATCCGCCAGCGCCGAATAGGCGGGGCCTGGCGCCATGTGATCGTAAGCGGGTAATTCGCCCAGGCGCCGCGCGCTCGATCCGTAGGTCGCCATCGAACCAGCGAGCCCGGCAAGTTCCAGGTAAAGCTCGGCCGGATGGAAGACATCTTGCGCCAGCATGTGGGCGAGCCGCGGACGCGCCGCATTGGCGAGATTGAGCATCAGCAGATCTTCGACGCTGCGCCCAGGCCCGCCCATGACCATCTTGCCATGCGCCTCGGCGATCTGGTCGAGGCCTGTGACAACTTCCAGAAGCAATTGCCGATACCAGGCCACCGCGCCGGTAATCAGTGTCGGCGGCAGGAAGGTCTCGTCCACAGAGACGCCACCATCGGCCCGAACCCCCTTGAGGTCGGCTATCGGCAAGGCCGTGTAGCCACCGACCGGCTTGCCGGGTGCAAGCAGCAGCGCCTGCGGACGGGCGATCTCGATTTCTTCAGGATCTGAACCGCCCTGGACGGCGTCACGCACCGAGACGATCCGCCCGTGATATCGTGCTCCCGAGGCGGCCGCGTGTGCCGGATCGAAGCCGACACCGCCGGGAGGCTCCAGCGGCAAGGCGACCAGCACCGGCCCGGCGCCCGTGTCTGGGGTGACCAGCAGTGGTCGCGGCGCGTCCATCATGTCTGGAATGGAGAAAGGTGTCCCGTCCGGAAAGATGCCCCGTGCGGACAGGATCGAGATCTGGCCGGCCTCCAGCAATGCCTGATCCAGCGTCAGTTGCTGAAAGCCGAACGTATGCAACTGCCCGGCCTGCAACGCGCCGCGCACCGTCGCCTCGATAAAGCGATCCTGCTGCTGGAAATGCTGGGTCCGGAGAAACAGACCTTCGGACCACAACACTCTGTTTGCATCGCTCATGCCGCTACTCTCTGCATCGAGCTCCCCTTGCCCTGGCCGCTAAGCGGAAATGCCGCCGCTGCCAAGCGAGACGTTGACCGTAAATTGTGATCCCGCCGACACTGATTTGGTTGTGCGCCAGTTTCGGCCGCCGGGCTCGCGGATCAGTGCAACAAAGCCCAGCGCCGTCGCGTCCGGCTCGACCGTGATGGTCCTGGACGCGGTCTTTCCCGGCCCGACGGCGATCTGGTCGGATCCGATGAGGTCGCCTGCGAGTGCCGAACCGGCATCCCCCTGCAAGGCAAAGTAGTCGGCGGAATTGAATTTGCCGGTGCTGCGCAGCCGCATGACGAGGACCGTCACCGGCCGGTCGCCGCCGCCCGGTCCCGGGTTCATACCGGCCCCGCCGGTCAGTTTGACGGTGATCACCGATGGTTTCGGCGGCCCGCTCTGGCAAGCCGTAAGCAGCCCGGTTGCGCCCAGGGCGACAATGAATTCGCGTCGATCGATCATGTCTCACTCCTCCTCATATGCATCCCGAAAATCAGCGCCGATTTCGCCCAGAAAGCTTTTTTCCGCGCTCTCGGCGATTTCACGGTGGCGTTTCTGGTAAAGCTCCCACAGCTTGGCGCTGCGCCCGCCCGAAAGCAGCGTGCCGATCGCGGAATTCGATTTCAGCTCTTCCTCGATCGCTGTCGGGTCAAAACGGTCAATCATCCGCCGCAAGGCGCCCTGTACGCCGCGCCAGGCCCGCACGTGATGTTGGGCGAGGTCGCGAACCGCGTCGGCGATTGCCGCTTCGCCGGCGAGAAATCCGGGGCTGCGCTCGGCGAGAAGCGTGACGATGGCGTCGTCGACCGTCGGCAGAAACTTGAGCGGATTGACTTCGGAAGCCCCAACCATGGTCTGGGCGACGCGAGCGTTTCCCTTTTCCTCGGCCCGTTTGCGCAGAAGCTGCATCAGGCCTTCCATCATCAACCGATATTCGCGGCCAAACTTCTCCATTTCCGCAATGCTGTCGCGCTCGGGGAAATCGGCTTCCTCGACACCCATGCCATGCAGGAATGCGGAGCGGAGCGCCATGTCCCCCAGTTGCGGCGCTGCCGGCAGGCGGGCGGGTTTGGCAGCAGCACCTGCCCGCGCCGGAGGCGGGACGTCAGCCGCTTGCGCGGGCAAATCCCAGGGATTGGCGGATTGTGGTCGTTGGGCGATGCGCTCGCGCTGTCCGGCCGAGCCGGTGCCGTTTGCCGAACCGGGCGCCGCGGCCGATCCGAAACCAAAATCATCCTTGAAATCGGACGGCTTTCCATGAGCGGGTTCGGCTCCCCGGTTGGGAGACGGCACGGGGTCGAGGCCGAAGGGGTCCGCCTGGTTCGCCGCGCCGCCCGGTTCGCGGTAAGAGGCGGCATTTTTCGACACAGGCGTTGAAACCGGATCGAGGCTGAACGGGTCATCGAAACCAGGCGAACTGCGCTGGCCGGAGGTGGCACGCTCGAACGCGCCTGGAACCGGCCGTTCGAACGGGTCCGGCAAATCCGCCGGACGTGGCCGTCGCGGCTCTTCTTCGACCGTGGCGGAAAAGAAGTCGTCGTGGCCGATGCTCACCGGCGCCCGGGATGCCGGCGGCAGGCGTTCCGGAGCCGGCTGGCCGGCTGTGGGTGCTTGGGCGGTTGGCGTCTGCAGATCGACATAGACGACGTAGTCGCCCAGTCTTAGCCGCATACCGCTTTGAAGACGCGTCGACTTGCCGGCGCCGAGCGGGCTGTCAGAATCGTTTATGAACAATCCGCTGCTTGACGTATCGGTGACGAAATATCCATCTCGCCCGCCCGAGATCCTGCAATGAGCTCGCGAAACGAACATGTCGGGATCGTCAATCTGCCAGCCTGCGTCCGCGCTGCGGCCGATCACCAGCTCGCCTTCGTCCAGCCGGGTGTGCCGTACGGCCTGGGTGCGTGGCCCTTGCTCCAGCGTCAGCAGCAGGCTCATGCCGCGACCCCCGCCATTTCCGGCTGCCATCCGACGATTGTGCGCAGCCGCAGATCGTCAGCATCGCCCCTTTCAACAGGCCGCGCAAGCCAGGCAGTTCGGCCGAGCTGTACCGCTCCGAGACGGGGCGGCGGCACGGCTTCCCGCGCAAGCACGATGCGCAGATCGACGTCGAGCGATGCCCCGACCATGTCGCGAACGGCTTCCTCGAACAGTTTGAACTGCTGGCCACCGGGCAGGAACGCCTTGAAGTCCTCGTACCCCAGCGGGCCGACACGGAGCTCGACTCGGCTTTGGCGGTTGAAAACGCGCGGGCCGATCGTCGCTCCTCGGCCAAGCCCTGCATAGGCTTTTGCAAGACGGGTCTGGAGCCCGGTTGGGATGGTTATCCAGGCGGCGATGAACTCCTTGATCTGAACCGGCACCTTGAACGCTTCCGCCAGGAACAGCGTCAGCCGTTCCGGGCCGTCGACCTGGCTGGCGAGCGAAGCCGCCTGGCGAAGCTTCACCGTATCGAGATCGGTGTTCTGGGTGCCCGGAAGTCCTATTCCCGCCATGGCTTCGAGCATGGCGCGAACACGCCCGCCGACCGCGCGTTCGACCTGTACGGCCGGATGCGCATCCGCCCATGCCCGATAATACAGGGCGATCATGCGGTGCTGAAGAATGTTGACGAAGTCCACGAATGTCGTGTCGCTGGTTTGCCGGGCATCGGCGCCGGTGAACCAGCGCTGCGACAGACGATCGAGCACCCAGCGTGTCAGATGCAGCGGCAGCGGACCTTCGGGTCCCATCAGGCCGAGATTTGCGACGGTGACCCTGGCCGGAGCCTTGTCCTTCGCGTCGTGGAATTCAACCACGTCCCTGGCCGAAAAGCTAAGACGCACATGCTGTCCGAGCCTTGCAGGCTCGCGCTCTGGCGAGCCGGAATAGCCGAACAGCCCGCCCCTCCGTTCGAGTCGGCGCAACAGTTCGAAGAAGTCGAACGTCCCGGACAGCGCCTCGGCATGGTTCGGGTCGACTGTGTCTAGATCAGGTAGCGATTGCCGGGCGTCATCGGCCATGGCACATCCTCCTGCTTCTGCAGCAGCCGCGTACGGGTTCGCACGAAGCCGTTTATTCCGGCATGCCGGGCAAACAGCCGTGCCAGCAGGGCCGAAAGCAGCAATGTGCTTTGCCCTGCCAGGACCGACTGGTCGACATGCAATGTTACTTCCGTGCCACGTCCAAAGCACATCGGACCGTCGATCTGCAGCCGTTCGATGACCGACCGCGAGTCGATGCGAACGATCGAATGCACGTTGCGGGCAAGGCTCGGATCTCCCCGGTCGGCGTAAAGATCAAGCAGCGCATGCAGCGGATCGACGCCGCGGCCTTCCTTGGCAAGGCTGAGAAAATTAAGCGCCAGTTGCGCCACCAGCCGCCAGGCGAGATTGTCGGCGCGCGATTCGCCCGCCGCGCCCGAAGGCAGCGCCGCGGGGATGGCCGGGCGAGGCGGACGCAACGCGCCGAGAAGCCGCACCGTTTCGACCGGGTCGCCGGCCTCCAGCGTCAAAGTGGGATTGTCATCGAGGATCGGCAGATCGCGGTTGGTGCAAAGCGCCACGATGTCGACACGCTTCAGCGACCGGTTCGCCTGGCTTTCCACCGGGCGTGAAATTGCCAGGAAAACGTCGTCCCCTGCGTAGGAGGTGCGGGTCAGCCCGTCGCGCCGCTCGTCTTCCGTCGCGCGACGAGGACGCCGCTCGGTCGAGTAGACCCAGCCACTGCCACGATTCTGACCCAGGCTGAAGAGCTCCGGAATTTCGGCATCGCTGCCCCCGGTGTCGGCGTCCTCCACGCGGATGACCCGATAGATTTCGAAGTCACGCGCCCGCGTTCGGTCGGCATGCAGCACCTGGCGCGTCCTGCGCGGATCAAGCTCGATGACGTTGCACTCACGCTCGAAGAGATTGATGATCGGCGTTGCGAAAAGTTCGAAATCGACCGGGGTCAAGTCGGCAAGCTCGGGCACTGGACGCCTGAACATGAAGATGATCTCGAGCCCGGCGGCGCATCGGTGCACGACGGGCTGCAGTCCGGAAATCCGCGCATAGTGAAAGCGCTCGGGCATCATGAAATATTCGCGCAGCAGACGGTACCCCTCGAATGTCGGACGGGTCCGAGGCATCAGGGCTTCGTCGTCGCTGATGCCGATCATTTCGGGTTCCGGCAAGGGCGATGCGAGGTTGGTCTTGCCTTCCGCGCGTGCGCCAACGGCCGAACAAGCGCCGAAAATCGCGTCGAAAATTAACGGTGCCTTGGTGCGCCCGGAAAAATAGAGATCAAGCTTGTCGAGCGACAATTCGTCGAGCCTGCCTTTTCCGGTTCGGGCCAGCACGATGCGGAGCGCCGCCTCGCCGGCCACACCGCCGATCGGCCCTATGCCGGCCGCCGCCAGCGCGCTGCGATCTTGAAAGTAGCTTACCGAAGTCACCGCTATCGGCCACAGCGTGACGTCCTGGGCGGTGGTGAAGGTGCAGCGCGTCGAAAGGCCGGGCTGCAGGCCGGAGACCAGCCGGGTGTTGCGCTTGACGACATGGCCGGCAACCATCGTCTGGACCTGCTGGCCGGGTTTCAGCACCACCATAGCCGTTGCCGGCGCCGGCGTGACCAGATCGGGATAGAGGACATCCAGCACGCTGCGTGAAAACCGCGAGCGCTCGGCATCGACTTTCAGCCGGGTGCGCGCCGCGAGAAAAGCGACGCCGTCAAGCAACCGCTCGACATACGGATCTGGAC
>NZ_RZTF01000001.1:985-12327 GCF_004023175.1 Mesorhizobium sp. M7A.F.Ca.MR.362.00.0.0 | reverse complement strand
GATATGTGTCAGTTCCTCCTCGTAATATTCTACGAAGACCCGATCCATCTCAGGCCTCCCTAAATTCGGTCCGCGCCAAGCCGTTGTCGAGATTGATCGTGGTGCGCAGGCGCATGCGTTCCGGCGTCGGCGTCATGATCAGCACCGCGTCAATCTCGATCTTCAAACCCACGCTCTTGTCGCCAAGCGTCACGGTGACCTTCGTCGTACTTTCCTTGAGGCGTGGCTCGAAGGTAGCAAGCACCGAGCGGATCTCGCGGGCGAGCGCCTCGCGATCAAAATCGCGGGAGGAACGGCCCGAAAAGGAGGGCACGCCGTAGTTGATCACGCTTCGGCGCACCTCCGGGAAATCAGCGAGCGACGGCGGGTTGTCCGCTGCCTGCTCGCTTTCGACATCGGAAAGAAGCGGAACAGCCTCGAAACGCTCGGTGTTGAACAGGGCCTCGATATCGCGCCGCACGGCCTCCCGGAGCACGCGGGCGGACACGACCACGCCGCGGCTTTCCATCTCCACGCGATGCTGGATCTGAAAGGCCAGGCGGTGCAGGCGCCGCTTCTGATCGGCCGTCAGCTCCGCATCGGCATCGATGAGCCGCGCGCTGCCCGCAACCAGACCCTCCAGCCGGTCCGCGCCGAGTTCGTCCTGCAAGGCCTGGCGCAGCCCGTCTATCTCGGAGGTCATGCCCGGCAGGTCGTTTACGAGGCGGTCCCAGAGAGAGGGCTGGACCGCTTCGCGTTTTGCTCGCGAACCAGCGGTAACCTGCAGCTTGTCCGCGTCGGGCCGCCGGCCCTCACTTGCCGACATAGACATCCATTTCGATTTCGTCATTGCCGTCATAGACGAACTTGATCTTCTTGTAGGCGAAGCTGACCTCTTCCTCGATCAGGTCTTCCTCATCCTCCGCCTGCGACAGGTCGTATTCCATGATCGAGGCGTCGGTGAGGGTGACGACCAGGTAATCATTCGTCTCGCCATCGATGGTCCGGCGAGCCGAGAACACCACTTCGTCCAGCGCCTTGTTTTCGAACAGTGCCTTCTTCAGATAGGGCGAGGACTTGTCGTAGTGCTTGGTGAACTTGATCATTCCCAAGGAGACACGGCCGCGGCGCGAGAGCGAATTCGGATCGTATGGCGCGACTATCTTGTAATCGACCCCATGGATCTCGATTTCGTCCTCGTGGCCATCACGAACGCTTGGGCCTTTGATATCCGGAACTTTTAGAAAGCCATCAATCTTCGTACCTGTGGGCATTGTCTTTCTCCACCGCTTTTAAAAAACCAAGATGGTGTTGCTGCAATTCAAGTCTTCACGGACGGTAGTTCCGAGACCAGTCGGAGCGAGGCATTGATGCCCTCGAGCTGGTAATGCGGACGCAAATAGAAGCGGGCGTTGTAATAGCCCGGCCGCCCCTCAACGCTGTCCACCTGAACCTCGGCCGCGGCAAGCGGGCGCTTGGCGCGCGCCTTGTCGTCGGCGAAGGCCGGGTTGGCCAGCACATATCGGTTGATCCATTCGGTCAGCCAGATCTGCATGTCGGAGCGCTCTTTGAACGAGCCGACCTTGTCGCGCGCAATGGCCTTGAGGTAATGCGCAAAGCGCGAGACCGGGAAGAGATAGGGCAGGTTGGCGCTCAGCCGCTCATTGGACTGCGCGTCGGGGTCGACCAGCCGCCCCGCCCGCGTCTCGTCGTCCTGCAGTGAGTGTGCGCCGATGAAGGCCGCGAGATCGGTGTTCTTTCGATGCAGGATCGGCATCAGGCCTAGCTTGGCCAGTTCCGCTTCGCGCCGGTCGTCGATGGCGACTTCGGTCGGACATTTCATCGCGATCGACCCGTCATCGGTCGGGAAGCTGTGCACCGGCAGGTTGAGCACCGTGCCGCCATTCTCGACGCCGCGGATCTGCGTGCCCCAGCCATAGAGCTTGTGGCTGCGGTTTATGTTCACGCCCATAGGGAAGGCGGCGTTCATCCAGACATATTTGTTGTGATCGCCCTGCACCTCTTCCTCGAAGGTGAAGCCCTTTACCGGAACGGTATCCGTGCCGTATGGCAGCCGCGCCAGAACACGCGGCATGGTCAGGCCGATATAGCGAGCGTCCTCGCTCTCGCGCAGCGACTGCCACGAGGCATAGGCCGGGTTGGAGACGATCTGCTGGAGATCTTGCGGGTTCGGCAATTCCTGCCAGCTGTCCATGCGGAACAGGCGCGGCGAGGCGGCTGCGATAAACGGCGTGTGTGCTGAAGCACAGATGCCGGAGATGTTACGCAACAAACCGACGTCGCGCGGGTGGTTCGAGAATTCGTAGGCGCCAATCACACAGCCGATCGGCTCGCCGCCAAGCATCGAATACTCGTCCGTATAGACTTTCTTGAAGATCGGGCTCTGATCCCACATCTGGCCTTCGTAGTCTTCGAGCGTGTCGGCCAGTTGCTCCTTGGAGATGTTCATCACCCGGATCTTCAGCTTCTGATCCGTCTCGGTGTTGTTGATGAGATACCAGAGGCCGCGCCATGTGCCTTCCATCTCACGCACTTCGGGCGCGTGCAGGATCTCGTTGACCTGTGTCGTCAGCATCTTGTCGATGCCCGCAATCAGCGACTTGATCGACTTGATCGCATTGGAGGAGATGGTGGTGGTATCGGAACGGGACTGCGCCGCGAGTGCGAGATTGCGCACGAGTTGCTGCAGTTTCTCGCTGTCGTCCTTCTTGACCTTGAAATCCTTCTCGAGGAGCCCGCTGAATTCTCCAAGATCTATGGCTTCCGCCTCGGCGGCGACGGCGGCGGTCTTTTGCTGTTCGGCCATGATTTACTCCCCAACCTTGTCGTCGTCGGCCAGCGCCTGGCTGGCGATCTTGCCAAGAAGTGGTTCGTTGTTCAGAAGTTGCGCGATGCGTTTTTCGGCGTCGACGCGGCCATCCATGAAGCCAAGCAGCTCCTCGAGCTGGCGCCGCATCTTGAGGATCTCGGCCAGTTGCGGAACTTGCTCGGCAATCTTGTCCGGGGCGAAATCGCCCATTCTGGAAAATGTAAGGTCGAGCGCCAGTTCCTCGTCCCGCTCGGCGCCCTCAGCCTGAGGCAGCGTATTCTTCACGCGGGCTTTCACTCGTGGTCCGAGCGCCTCCATGAATTTGGGGAAGCGGTTCGCGTCGGTCTCGACAAAGGAACGGTCCAGCACCGACTTTGACGCTTCCTTGGTCTGCGAAGCACCGGAAAGGTCGGCCATCACGCCCATGACAAACGGCAATTCGATCGTCGTCGGGCTACCGTAGGTTTCCACGTCGTAGGCGATCTGCACCCGCGGTGCGCGATTTCGTTCGATGACCTTCGCTTTGCTTTCGGCTGGCATGTGCTGTTACCTTTCATCCTTCTGAGCCGTCTTCTTGACATCGGGAACGCCGGCAAGGAGCCGGAATTCCTTCAGCCCCGACGGCGCGAGATCTTCCATCAGTTCAACGAAATCCATGTGCACCATCCGGCGCACGCGCCGCGCTAGGTGCGGAATCGGGCTCGACGGTTCAGTGCGGTCATAAAAGGCGACGACGAGGTCGAGGCATTTCACCACGTCGTCGCGCGAGGAAATCCGGTCGGGAAGCCCCGTGCTCGAGTCCGCGTAGCTTGCCGCCCTTGCCATAGTATCGGCTCCGTGACCGTTTCGAGCAGGCGTTGCCGGTTCTGCCGGCGTGGGCGGCTCGGCCGCGCCATTCGCCAAGGCGCCGGCTGCCGAATTCCGTTCGAGGGTCGTCAGCAGACGCTGCAGAAACCGCTTCAATTCCGGAACAGGAGCGCCGCCGCCCTCGAGACGGGCGTTGAGAGCGGTCTCGACCGCATCAAGGGCTGCGATCGCTGCCCGGGCGTTGGCGACGAGCAAGACCATTTCTGCGTTGGCTTGATCCATCTGTGCCGCACATCCAGCACGCACCCGGTTCAACAATTGTCCGTGCGCACTGACCAGTGCGGCCTTTTCTGCCACGTTCAATCCCGAGGCGGCTTCCTGGAGCATGACACGGTCGTCGAGCGCACACCTTTCCAGATCCTTGCCCTGGATCGGGCCGATCGCACGTGGCGCAAAGAACGTCATTTGCCGCAGGTTCGCCAACAACCCCTCCTGACCATTCTGGAGGTCGAGCAGCGCGTTGATACGGCGCAAGGCGGCATCGCGTGGCAAAGCGTTGGGCCGCAGTGCCGGATGCATTGTTTCCCAATGCTGGTCGAAGGTCTGCGCAATAAGGGCCAGCCCCTGCGCGAGCCCGGCCAGTCCTTCTTCATTGGCCAGCGCGCGCGTGACGACGACGAGCAGGCGCAGGTCCCGGCCATGCGCACGCAATTCCTCCGCCTTGGCGAGCACCGCGGGCCAGTCGACCGGAATGGTGCTTTGCGAGGCGGGTTTGTTCTGGCCGTCGTGGACGACCTTGATCTCGGGTTCCGTCAGGCGCTCCAGCTCATGAAAAGCCGGGTCGTTGCGCAAATCCTCCCCTGACGGATTTTCACCGTCGAGCGGAGCAAGCCAGAGTGCGACATCAATCACACCAACCCCCAGCGATCGGCCCTCAAACCGTACGTGACCCTACGGTATCACACGGTTGCACTTTACCACAATTCAAGCACTGCTCAAAAAATTAACGAAAGCTGACCAAGCCGCGTCTTGGGTTGCTGGAACCCTTGGCCAGATTGCTGACCCTTATGTGAAATTACACCGAGGCGAACAATTGCGTGGTTGTTTGCATCTGATGGTGCGGCACTCTCCACAAGGGGAAGGGGCGCTGTTCATCACGCTTTGTCAAGTGACGGCTTATGTGGCAGGTTATCGACTGGCAGATTGCAGGAGCACGTTCGATGGAACAGCGCCGGTCATCGCAGACCTTCAAACGCAAGGAACTGGTCGGCAAGCTCAATCCTGTCGGTGTGCGCGCCTTCAAGGCTGCGGCCGACACCGCCAAACTGCGCGGCAATCCTTACGTCGAGCTCGTCCACTTCATCGAGCAACTGGTACTTTCCGACCGTTCGGATGTGCAAATGATAATCGCCGATGCGGGCCTTGATGCGAGCCGGCTCACCGCCGATATGACCCGCGCCGTCGACAAGCTGCCTTACGGCGCAACGTCGATCGAGGAATTTTCGGACCATATCTTCCATGCCATTCAGGAAGCCTGGAACCTGGCCACGCTGGAGTTCAGCGTCGAGGAAGTCCGCAGCGCCCACATTCTCCTTGCCTGCCTGAAGACGCCGGTCCTGGAAGGCCTGCTGTCGAAGATCAGCGGCGAGTTTGACAAGATCGACGCCGCCGCGGTCATCGCACGGTTTGCCGAGGTCATGGAGGGCTCGCTCGAAGCCGGCGCCTCGACCACGGTCTCCACCGCAGAGGCGCCGCGGCGGCCTCCGGGTGGGGATTCGGCGCTGGCGAAATACGCCACCGACCTGACCCAGCGCGCCCGCGACGGCAAGATAGATCCGGTTGTCGGCCGCGATCCAGAGATCAGGCAGATCGTCGATATCCTGATGCGACGCCGGCAAAACAACCCGATCCTGACCGGTGAGGCCGGGGTCGGCAAGACCGCGGTCGTCGAGGGCTTTGCCTTGCGTATCGCTGCGGACGACGTGCCGCCGACACTGCGAGGGGTCAGTGTGCGCATGCTCGATGTCGGATTGATGCAGGCGGGTGCAAGCGTAAAGGGGGAGTTCGAAAAGCGGCTGAAGGCAGTCATCGATGAGGTGCAGTCTTCCGAAACGCCGGTCATCCTGTTCATCGATGAGGCTCACACCTTGATTGGCGCTGGCGGCGCGGCTGGAACAGGCGACGCGGCCAATCTGCTGAAGCCGGCGCTGGCGCGCGGCGAACTGCGCACGATCGCGGCAACGACCTGGGCCGAGTACAAGCAGCACATCGAGAAGGATCCGGCGCTGACCCGCCGTTTCCAGGTAGTCAAGATCGACGAGCCGTCCGAGGCGGTGGCCGTTCTCATGTTGCGCGGTATCGCCGGCGTTCTTGAACAGCACCACAAGGTGCAGATATTGGATGAGGCGATCGAGGCGGCGGTTGGTCTCTCGCATCGCTATATCCCGGCGCGGCAACTGCCTGACAAGGCGGTGAGCCTTCTCGACACCGCTTGCGCCCGTGTCGCCATATCGCAGCACGCCACGCCGGCGGAGGTCGAGGACATCATGCGCCGACGCCAGGCGCTGGAGGTCGAGCGCGGCATCATCGGTCGCGAGGCCGCGATCGGCATCGAGGTGAGCGACCGGCAGGCACGGGTCGACACCGGGTTAGCCGAAACCGAAGTCATGCTCGCCGCCGCACAGGAGCGTTGGGACGGGGAAAAGGCACTCGTTGCCGAAATACTCGAACTGCGCGCCAGGCTGCGCGGCGAAGGTGTGCCGCTCGATGCAGTGGAGACACCGGAGACCAATAGCGAAACAGCAGGCACGGACTCGGTTGAGACTCCGCTGCCCAAGGTCGAAACGCCCAAGACCAAAACGGCCAAAATCAATGTGGAGGCACCGGCGGCTGCCAATGCCCCTCCACCCGATCCGGCCGCCGATCTCACCCGGTTGCGCGAACTGATGGTCGAACTGGCCGAGGCGCAAGGCGAGACGCCGCTGATCCTGCCGTCGGTCGACCGCAACGCCGTGGCGGCGGTCGTTCAGGACTGGACCGGCATCCCGACGGGGCGGATGCTGTCGAGCCAGACCGAAAAAGCGCTGCGGCTGGCCAGCACTCTGTCCGAACGCGTGGTCGGCCAGGATCACGCCATGGAGATGATTGCCAAGCGTGTGCAGACCAGCCGCGCCGGGCTCGGCGCGCCGGAGAAGCCGGTGGGCGTGTTCCTGCTCTGCGGCCCCTCGGGCGTTGGCAAGACCGAAACCGCATTGGCCTTGGCCGAGACGCTCTACGGCGGCGAGCAGAACCTGATCTCGATCAACATGTCCGAGTTCCAGGAGGCGCACACGGTCTCTACCTTGAAGGGGGCGCCGCCCGGATATGTCGGCTACGGCAAGGGCGGCATCCTGACCGAGGCGGTCCGCCGCAAACCCTATTCGGTGATCCTGCTCGACGAGGTCGAGAAGGCGCATCCTGACGTGCACGAAATCTTCTTCCAGGTCTTCGACAAGGGGATGATGGACGACAGCGAGGGCCGGCGCATCGATTTCAAGAACACGCTGATCCTGCTCACCTCGAATGTCGGCTCCGAAGTCATCATGGATCGGACCAGGAATGGCACGCTGCGGGCAGGGCTCGACGATCTGGACACCGCGCTGCGCAGCCCGTTGCTGAAGGTCTTCCCTGCGGCCTTTCTTGGCCGGGTGGTGACCATTCCTTACTATCCGCTCTCGGATTCGATGATCGAAGCGATCACCCGTCACCAGTTTGCCAAGATCGCTCGCCGGCTGCGTGCGACCAACGACGCAGAATTGGTGATCGGCGATGGCGTCATGGACCTGGTCAAGGCCCGCTGCACCGAGATCGAATCCGGCGGGCGGATGATCGATGCCATCCTGACAAACACGCTGCTGCCGGAATTGAGCCGCGGCGTGCTGAACCGCTCGCTCGAGGGCGAAAGGATGACAAGGGTAACCGTCGGCGCCTCCAAGGAGGGCTTCACCTATTCCTTCGAGTAAGGAAAGTTGATGACGGTTTGCTTCGGCTTCTTCGTGCATAGGCAAGCTGAGCCGACTAGCCTGGGAGCGGCCGGTGGCGGTGAATTCGTATGACGCTATCGGTTAGAGAATGACGGTATTCTTTAACCTGCCACGACACCGGATCTGCGAGTGGCTTTAGTCAAACGCGCTGCGACCGCTGTGGGCGAAGCATCCAAGGGTCGCGGAGAAGGTGCTACAGATTGTGATACCTATTGTGATACAAATCGGACGTTGGAGCAGAAAAAACGTAATAAAAACAATATGTTGATCCGGGGATAGATCCCAGCCAACGGTACCATCGGATTTTTCCTGTAAGTAATTGATTGGTTGGACGATTTTGCGGAATTGCTCTGGCCCTTGAGCCATTTTGGCGGTTTTGTGATACCTATTGCATTCTGGCCTTCGCGCTCAAGGTTCAGACTAGTTGGGCCGGCCTGCCGGCGGTTTCAGGACTCATTGGCCAGGGCTCTTCCAGACCCGCGATCTGTCGCCGTTCTTGTCTGCAAGCACTAGCTGACGATCAATCTCCTCGCGTGGTATCGACATTTCACGGCGGCCAGATATCGCTACCCAGATCTCGCTGCCAGCGTGGACCGGATGTCGCCGCAGCATACCAAGAAGGACGGTGCTCTTTGACAATCTTCCCCTTCACCGAAGCCACCCCGATCCAGTTCCAGCAGCCCCTGCCGAAGACTTCGGACGTCGTGATCATCGGCGGCGGGGTCATTGGCGTGAGCACGGCCCTGTTCCTGGCGCGACGGAACGTCTCGGTGACGCTGCTGGAAAAGGGCCGCATCGCCGCCGAGCAATCCTCGCGCAATTGGGGCTGGATCCGGCAGCAAGGCCGCGATGCCGACGAACTGCCGATCGTCATCGAAGCGCAGCGCCTCTGGCGGCAACTGGCGCAGGAATGTGGCGAGGACATAGGACTGAAGCAGACGGGCGTTACCTATCTTGCGCGGACAGACAAGGAGATGGCCGGTTTCGCCAAGTTTCTCGATATTGCCCAGGCTCATGGCGTCGACACGTGTCTCCTCGACCAAGGTGAGTTGGCAAGCCTGATCCCTGCCATGTCGCGACCGTTCAAAGGGGCAATGATCACCCCATCGGACATGCGGGCGGAACCTTGGGTCGCGGTGCCCGCGCTTGCTCGCCTGGCGGCCCGCGAAGGTGTGACGATCATCGAGAATTGCGCGGCCCGTATGCTCGACATCTCCGCGGGACGCATCAGTGGCGTCTGGACCGAGAAAGGGCACATCGCGACCTCGAGCGTCGTCGTCGCCAGCGGCGCGTGGACGTCGCTCTTTCTGCGCGCCCACGGCATCTCGATTCCGCAGCTCAGCGTCAGGGCGACCGTCGCCGCGACAGCACCGATGCCGGAAATCCACACCGGTGCCGCCGCGGATGAACGCATCGCTTTCCGGCGCAGGCAGGATGGCGGGTATACGCTCGCATCGGGAGGCAGTAGCCAACTCTACATAGGGCCGGACGCATTTCGCCATGCGGGCAAATATATCAGCGCCCTGATGGCCAATCCCTTCGGCACACGCTACCTGCCGGCGGCCCCGCGAGGATACCCGGACAGCTGGTCGACGCCGCGCAGATGGAACGCGGATGAAGAAAGCCCTTTCGAACGGATGCGCGTCCTCAATCCGGCTCCCGAGACGTCGGCGCTTCGCGCCATCGACCGCGGGTTCAGGGAGCTTTTCCCTCAGTTCACGACTGTGCCGATCAAGGCGAGCTGGGCGGGCATGATCGATGCGATGCCTGATGTCGTGCCCATCGTCGATCGCGCCGCTGCGATCCCGGGTCTCGTCATAGCGACCGGGATGAGTGGTCACGGCTTCGGCATCGGACCCGGCATTGGCCGTGTGCTGTCCGACCTCGTCCAAGGCAACGAGACCGGGCACAATCTCTACAGGTTCCGTCAATCCCGTTTCAGCGACGGCAGTCCGATCCGATTGGGGCCATCGCTGTAAGCGTTCCTGCCGCCCGCCAGGCCATCCGCTCTGGCCTTGAAGTGCCGGACGAGGATCTCAGGTGCCGCATGCCCGGGCGTAGGCCTCGATGCTCCGCCGGACGTGACCGATCGCGATCTCCTCGCCGTCGCAGGCGCGGCCAGCCCATGTGACTGCAGAAGGCAGGTGCTGGAGAAACAGCGTCACCGGTACCCTCCGGCCTTTCAACGTATCGAAAAGACGGTTGCAGGCGGCACGGGCTTGCGGGATCGCCCAATAATATCGGATGCGATCGGAATAGGAGTAGTGGCGCAGCGTCCGCTTGTCGGCATCGCTTCCATGATAGTGGCTTGCCCAATTCTTGGGGGTGCCTTGCATCAGCTCTTCCATTGCGCGGTAAAGCGGCCGCTCGCCATAGCCAGGCGCCAGGTCGGAAGCGATCAGGTCGAGCGCGTACAGCGCCTCGCGCAGCTTGAAGGTCAGCTCGGGTCCGACCTTGAGGACGGCGAAGCCGTCCTCGACGAGTTCACGCAACGGCCTCTCACCCTGATAGTCCGTCGAATGGGCTTCGAAAATGAGCGACGGCAATCTGTCGAGGGTTGCCGCCAGGCCGCGGGCCTTTGCCCGATCGTAGAAAATCACATTCTGGTTGCCGAACTCCACGCCCGGCTGCACCACAAGCCCGATGACGCGGGAAAATGCGCTTTCAAGCCCGGCGGTGTGGAATGCCTGGGCATGAATGGCATGTGTCTGGCGAGCGGCCTCCGGACTGGTCGGGGTGATCGCATCCAATGTGTGATCGGCGCCGCCGGGCGGCGGCACTTCCGTGCCGATGATGTAAACCGGGCTTGCCCCGCCGCTCTGCGCTGCCGCCTGCTCCGCGACGCCTGCTAGCCTGGCCGCGCGCCCGGCCACCGTGTGGTCGTCTAGCGCCGCCGGTTCACCCGCGCAGCCCATCGAGGCATCGAGGTGGATCTTGCGGAAGCCGGCGCGGACATAGGCATCGATCATCGTCCCGGCCTGCGCCATCGCCTCCTCGGCGGGCCGGTCTCTCCAGGGATTGGGGCCGAGATGATCCCCGCCAAGCACGATCAGCTCTTGCGGGCACTGCTCGGCTGCCGCGAGCGCTTCCACCATCGCCGCGAAATCGGCCGGCGTCATGCCCGTATAACCACCCAGATGATTGACCTGATTACACGTCGCCTCGATCAGGACGGTGGTGCCGGTTTCCCGCCCGTGGCGCAGTGCGGCTTTCAGCACCAGCGGGTGCGCCGAGCACACCGAGGTCACCCCGATTTTCTTCCCGTCCCTGTGCAGGGCCGGCAAATCTTCGATCGCCACACGCATCAATTTCTTCTCGCCGTTCTTGCCATGAAATCTTCCAGCTCGGCCGGCGTGCCGGCTCCCTCCATGGGACCGAGGCGTGTGACGTTGCGCGCCCCTGCCGCGTTGGCGAATTCGAGCGCCGTCTGCAGCGCCATCCCCAGCCGCCGGCATGCGACATAGGCTCCCCCGAAACAGTCGCCGGCGCCGGTGGGGTCCGTTTCCTCGACGATGAGGCCGGGGCAATCGGCGCGGGCTCCGGTGCTTTGACGGGCTGACGCGCCATGTTCGCCGCGCTTCACGGCGATCTCCTTGACCCCTCGTCTGAACAGCGCCTCGATCGCGCGTTCCTCCCCGTCCGTGCCGGCGGCCAGGAACAATTCATTGCCCGACGGCAGCAGCAGGTCCGCTTCGTCCACCAGA
>NZ_RZTF01000001.1:0-975 GCF_004023175.1 Mesorhizobium sp. M7A.F.Ca.MR.362.00.0.0 | reverse complement strand
AAGAGACAGCCAGCAATTCCTTGCGCAGGTTCGGATCGAGCGACATCGTGCCGCCGCGTGCCTTGATCAGCGGGATCGCGCGTTCGGTGATCGCCCAGGCTGCGGGACTTGCGAACACCGTTCCCATGACATGGATATGCCCGCAACGCGCGATCAGCGCCTCGACCTGCGGGGTCCATTCCAGTCGAGCGGCGGCGGATTTGGCGATGTTGTAGACGAAATCGCGGCTTCCGTCCGTGCGGTAGCGAACAAAGGCGCTGCCCGTCGGATAATCCGGGGAAACAGCGATGGCGGAAGTGTCTACGCCGTCCCGCTTCAGGCGCTCCATGTTGACGGCGCCGAAATCGTCGTCGCCGACCACGCCCACCATTGCGGCCGCTCCGCCCATACGTGCGCATTGATCGATGAAGATGGCGGGCGCGCCGCTCGGAAAGGGACCAATGAGGTCGATAGGTTCCCGGAAGCCGGTGCCCGTCTGTCTCGCGACGATCTCTACCAGGATTTCTCCGATCGTCACGGTTGGCCCGAGCGAGTCCGCTGCAAGTGTTCGGGGGAGGTCGTTCATCAAGCGTCCAATCCTGGGTGTGGTGTCGTTCGCGGTTTCACGACGCCGAGGCGCAAGAGGATTCCTACCGGATCGATGTGAATCGATCAGCTGCCATCACGCTACAAACCTGCATGCATGGTCAAGCGCACACTTGGAACGACGCGCAAACCCTCAGCCGGGAAACAGGTCCAGGATCGACGACAGGCGGTTGGTGCTGAGATCGACGTCGCCGAGCAGGCCGCCGCTGGGGAGATAGCCGACCACGAACAGACCGGCGGCTCGTGCTGCCTTTGTGCCGGTGCGGCTGTCTTCCACGGCCACCACCGACCCTGGAGCTACGGCGAGCTGCCGGCAGGCCTCGCGATAGGGCGTGGGGTCGGGCTTGCCGGCCGACACGTCGTCGAGGCTGATTGTGAGACTCATATGGT
>NZ_RZTF01000019.1:27748-39797 GCF_004023175.1 Mesorhizobium sp. M7A.F.Ca.MR.362.00.0.0 | reverse complement strand
CCTTGTGGGAGAAGGTGGATCGGCGCGCAGCGCCGAGACGGTTGAGGGGTGGGTGACGGATCTCCGTCAGCGCCAAGCTGGAACACCCCTCATCCGACCGAGCTTCGCCCGGCCACCTTCTCCCACAAGGGGAGAAGGAAGGAGGGGCAGCGCTAGCGCTATAAAGTCTGGAAATCAAGCCGCCTGGCAGGCGTCAAAACTCTTCTTCAGCCGCTCGGCGTCGAGTTCCCTGCCGATGAACACCAGCCGGCTCTCATGCTTCTCGCCGTCCTTCCAGGCGCGCTGGTGGTCGCCCTCAATGATCATGTGCACGCCTTGGATGACATAGCGCTCATCATCGCCCTTGAGCGCTATGATGCCCTTCAGCCGCAGGATGTTGGGGCCTTCCATCTGGGTGATCTTCTCGATCCATGGGAAGAATTTCTTCGGGTCCATCTCGCCGCCGCGCAGCGAAACCGATTGCACCGTCACGTCATGGATGTCGGAAGCATGCGCATGATGGTGGTGCCCGTCATGATCATGGTGGTGATCGTGGCCGTCATGGTCGTGGTCATGATGGTCGTGATCGTCATGCGCCTCAAGGAAGTGCGGATCGTTTTCCAGTGCCCTCGACAGGTCGAAGGCGCCGCGGTCGAGCACTTCGGTCAGGTCGACGCCAGCGCGGGTGGTACGATGGATCTTTGCCGCCGGATTGATGGCGCGGATCGTCGCCTCGACCTTGGCGAGCTCTTCTGACGTGACGAGGTCGGTCTTGTTGAGCACGACGACGTCGGCGAAGGCGATCTGGTCCTCGGCTTCCCTGGAATCCTTGAGCCGCAACGGCAGGTGCTTGGCGTCGACCAGCGCCACCACCGCGTCAAGCCTGGTCTTGGAGCGCACGTCGTCGTCCATGAAGAAGGTTTGTGCCACCGGCACCGGATCGGCCAGCCCGGTGGTCTCGACGACGATGGCGTCGAAGCGGCCGGGGCGGCGCATCAGGCCCTCGACGACACGGATCAGGTCGCCACGCACCGTGCAGCAGACGCAGCCATTGTTCATCTCGTAGATTTCCTCGTCGGATTCCACGATCAGATCGTTGTCGATGCCGATTTCACCGAACTCGTTGACGATGACGGCGTAGCGCTTGCCGTGGTTTTCCGACAGGATGCGGTTGAGCAGCGTCGTCTTGCCGGCGCCGAGATAGCCGGTGAGAACGGTTACGGGGATCTGCGTCTGTGCGTCGCTCATGGCTTGCCTCGAATTATCTTGGCCGCGAAAATTCGGCCTAAGAAATGGGATTGTTGGCTCCATATAGGATGTGCGCCGGGCTTTTGCACGGGGCAAACCGATGGGCCAAACCGGCTTGCTGCATTGCCGAATCGTTGGCGAAAGCCGTTGTGATCGCCTAGATCAGGGCGACAGAGGCCAATTCGAGAGGCAAGATATGTCCGGCAAGCCATCCTCGTTCTCAATGAGCCGGCGCCAGGCGCTCGGTTTGATCGCGGTCACCGCCGGCGGTGGCGCCTTCCTGCCCGCCGCCGCGATGGCAGACCAGACTTCACCTTATGCCGGACTGGCCTTGTTCGAAAACGGCGCCGGTGTCTGCACCATCACGCCCGAGGCGACCGAGGGACCGTTCTATTTCGATCCGAAGCTAGAACGCGCCGATGTCACCGAAGGCAAGAAGGGCATTGCCCTTGATGTCCGGCTGCAGGTTGTCGACGCGGGCTGCCGCCTGCTTGCCGGCGCTCGTGTCGACATCTGGCATTGCGACGCGCAAGGCGCCTATTCCGGCTATCCCGGACAGGGTGATGGCCGCGATCTCGACACCTCGGGCCAAACCTTCCTGCGTGGTTGGCAAAGGACCGACGCGAGTGGCATCGTTTCCTTCGCCACGATCTATCCCGGCTGGTATCGCGGCCGCACCACCCACATCCATTTCAAGGTCTTTCCCGACGACAGTTCGGTGATGACCGGACAGTTGTTCTTCCCGGACAGCCTCAGCGAGCAGATTTTCACCGCTGTCGCGCCCTACAACGACCGGTCGGGCGAGCGCGACACCTCGAATGCCGCGGACGGCATAGCCAGGCGGGCCGGACCGCAATCGCAGGCTGCGCTGCGCGAGCTGGAGGATGCCTATCAGGCGCTGATGATCATCGCGGTGAAGTCCGGCTGAGCGGCGGTCACTCCATCACTTTGCTCGCGGCGAAAATTCCGGCCGGGAATTCGTTTGTCATCTAACTGAAATAAACATCTGGCATTAGCCACGGCGGACACCACAATGCTTGCCGGCAAAGCTGTTTGAAGCTCCGGAATCTTTTTCATCGTCGATTGCCAACCGGCCGGCTGCCTCTATGCTGCCCGCACCGGTACGGCCGAAGAGGGATGACCATGGCCAAGGCGGATAAGACTGCGACAATGAGCCGGCTGCATTCGGCGGCAAGGCTGGCAAGAACGGCGCTGGCGGCCCGGCTTCTGGCGCACGGCTTCTATGCCGGCCAGGATCAGATCATGCTGGCGCTCGACCGTGAGGACGGCCAGACGCCGGGCAATCTTGCCGGACGCCTCGGCGTGCGCCCACCCACCATCACCAAGACAATCAACCGGCTGCAGGCCCAGGGTTTTCTGGAAAAACGCGCCTCCTCGGCAGACGCCCGTCAGGCGCATATTTTCCTCACCGATACCGGCCGCGATATCATCCACGCGATCGAGAAATCGGTGAAGAAGACCGAAAAGCAGGCGCTGAAGGGCCTCGACAAGAAGGACCAGAAGTCGCTGTTCAAACTGCTTGCCCGCATCGAGGCCAACCTCTCGAACGAGGAACTGGTGCTCATCGACGACGACGCCGAATCGGACGACTGACCGGCGGATTGTCGCGGCAGGCGATCAAGCCGCCGCGGCAGAGCCCTGGATCAGCGACGACCAGCGTCCCGGTGTCATGCCGAACGCCTTCTTGAATTGCCTTGTGAAATGGCTCTGGTCGCTGAAGCCGGCTTCGACCGCGATCTGTGCCAACGGTTCGCCGGCGGCGATCATCCGCCGCGCCCGCTGAAGCCGGCGCATCACCAGGAAGCGATGTGGACTGGTGGAGAAAGCGGCACGGAAATGCCGTGACAAGGCATAGCGATCAAGCCCGGTTACAGCTTCCAGTTCGCCGGAACGCACCGGCCGGTTCAGGTTTTCCGTGAGATAGTCGCGCGCCAGCGCAGCCGCCCGCCACGCCGTCCTAGTCATCGGCTTCGCCGACTGGCCGCCATGCCGGGTCAGGCTTTGCATCAGTTCCGTCAGGAAGTCGTCGACGAACAACTCGTCGAGTTCCTGCTCCAACGGACCCAGCGCCGAAAGCAGCGTTGCGCAAAAGGCGGCGTCCGTCACCACGCCATCCCTGACAAAAGGCAGCGAAGCGCCGCCAAGGCAGCCGAGCATCAGCGACGGCTCCAGATAGAGCATTCGGTAGCGCAGGCCGTCCTCGGTGCCGGCGCCGCCGTCATGCAACTCGTCGGGATGCAGCACGATGATCTGGCCCGGAAGGCTGTGGCGCGCAGCGCCGAGATAGCGAAACGTCTGCACACCGTGCAGCGTCACCCCGATCGCATAGGTGTCGTGGCGATGCAGGTCGAAGGCGCTGCCATGGAAGCGCGCCTCGATCCGCTCCATGCCTGCGGGATCGGGGGCGGAGATGATACGGTTTTCCGCCGCATCGACGCACAAACGTCCAAGACCCTTGTAGGCCTGGCTGTCTAGATCGTGCGACATCATCTCCTTCAGCCTCGCATTGGGGCACAAACCGAATGGCCAATGTCTCATGTTCGATACGAAATTTGCAATCGTGCTCAGGGAAGATCTGCCGGTCTGGCAGAAACTCAACGTCACCGCTTTCCTGACCAGCGGCATCGTCGCGCAGTTTCCCGATATCATCGGTGCACCCTATCGCGACCGCGCCGGCAATCTCTACAACCCGCTGTCGATCCAGCCGGTCATCGTTTTGTCCGCCGACCAGACGACGCTGGGCACCATCCATCGGCGCACGCTGGAGCGCGGCGTGACCACCTCGCTCTATGTCGAGGAAATGTTTTCGACCGGCTTTGACGCGGCCAACCGTGCCGTCTTCGCCGAATTCGCGCCTGAAGACGCCAAGGTGGTCGGGATCGCGCTTCGCGCCGACAAGAAGCTGGTCGATAAAATCACCAAGGGCGCCCGCATGCACGCCTAGCCAGGGCACTACGCCTGCCGGCGGCTCTTGTTGTGCCAGCAGGCTTTCATGTCGCGGCAGTCGACAATTGGCTTGCCGGGAGCCGGCAATTCCCGCAAAGGTGGGCTCCAGCCCAGCTTCCCACCCGGCCTGCAAGTGAGTGCTCCCCAAAGACATGTAGAAAGCGCGACGCCCCCGGTGGCGATCATGTGCATGCTTTCCACCTATGTCTTCTTCACCTTCCTCGACACATCAAGCAAATACCTCGTCCTTGCCGGCGTTTCCGTGCTGGTAGTTGCCTGGGTGCGCTTTGCCGTGCATGTCGTGCTGGTCGGCGCGCTGCTGCGCGGCTGGCGCCAACCGGTGCGGTTTCGTCCGGTCAATCTGCCGGCGCATATCCTGCGCGGGGCGTTCCTGTTCGGATCGACCATATTCAATGTCCTGGCGCTCAAATCCCTGCAACTGGCCGAGACCACCTCGATCTATTTCTTCGGGCCGATGGTGATCACGGCACTGGCCGGTCCGCTGCTTGGCGAGTGGGCCGGCTGGCGGCGCTGGCTGGCCATCCTGACGGCCTTTGCCGGCGTCCTCATCATCACCCGGCCGGGCGTCGGCGTTTTCGGCATCGGACATCTCTTCGCGCTCGGCTCGATGCTGTCGAACTGCTTCTACGTCATCATGACGCGCCGCATGTCGGCGACCGAGACATCGGAGAGCCTCATCCTGTTTTCGGCGCTGGCGCCGGCGCTGTTGCTTCTGCCCCTGCTGCCGTTTTCGTTTTCCCTGCCGCATGACGGTTGGCACTGGTTCGTGCTGCTGATGCTCGGCGTGTTCGGCGGCGTCGGTCACTGGCTGCTGGTCCAGGCCTACCGGCTGGCGACAACCACGGCTTTGGCGCCCTATCCCTATTCGCAGATGGTGTGGATGATCATTTCCGGCTGGATCGTCTTCAAGCAGTTTCCCGACCGCTGGACATTGGTCGGCGCCGCCATCATCGTCGCCAGCGGTCTCTACATCGTCCATCGCGAGCATAGGCTTCGGCTGCGGAGCCGCGCGGCCTCGGATGTCGAGGCCGAGGCGTTGGCAAAAAAACTTTGATTTGCCCCCGATCGGTGGCATAACGCCGCCTTTAAACAGTTTAGGTCTGGAAATTCAGGTCCGGGGAGCACACGTCGCTGGCACAAAAAATCAAGCTTTCGACGATCGCGGATGCGCTCGGCGTGTCCACGGCTACGGTCTCGCTGGCGCTGCGCGACAGCCCTCTGGTTGCCGGTACCACGCGTGACCGCATCAAGGAACATGCCCGCGCCATCGGCTATATCTATAACCGACGCGCCGCCAGCCTGCGCACCTCGCGTTCCGGCATTGTCGGCGTCGTCGTCCACGACATCATGAACCCATTCTTCGCCGAGATCCTGCGCTCGATCGAAAGCGAGCTCGACCGCAGCCGGCAGACCTTCATCCTGTCCAATCATTATGATCAGCTCGAAAAGCAGCGCACCTTCATCGATACGCTTTTGCAGCTCGGCGCCGACGGCGTCATCATGTCGCCGGCCATCGGCACGCCGGCTTCCGACATCGTGATGGCCGAGGAGAACGGCCTGCCGGCTGTGCTGATCGCGCGCACCGTCGAGGGTGCCGACGTGCCGGTCTTTCGCGGCGACGACTCTTATGGAACAGGCCTTGCCACCAACCATCTGATCTCGCTCGGCCACAAGCGCATCGCCATGATCGGCGGCACCGACCAGACCTCGACCGGCCGTGACCGCTACCAGGGCTATGTCAACGCGATGGAGGCGGCCGGGCTGGAAGTCAGGCCGTCATGGCGCATCGCCGGCCCACGCACCAAGCAGGCCGGCTTCGAGGCCGCCGGACAGTTCCTGGCGCTGAAGGACAGACCGACGGCTGCCTGCTGCTGGAACGACCTTGTCGCCATCGGCCTGATGAACGGCATCGCGCGCGCCGGCCTGGTGCCCGGCGTCGATATCTCGGTCACCGGCTATGACGACCTCGAAGAGGCGGCGATCGCGACGCCGGCGCTGACCACCGTCTGGAACGGCCAGCGCGAGGTTGGCCGCCGCGCCGCCAGCGCGTTGCTCGACAAGCTCAACGGCCAGACGGTGCGGCCCTCGCAGGAATTGATCAAGCCGGAACTGCATGTGCGTCAGTCGACCGGCAAGCCGGTGGAGCGTGCATGACCAAGGCCGAACAGTTGCAGACCGTCGCCATCTTGGTGCCGGGCGATTTCAACGACCATGCGGTCGACCGCATCAACCGCACATTCAGGCGTGTCAGAATAGAACGCGCCGATCCGTCCCTCATCACCGATGAGATGCGCAACGATGTGCGCGGCATCGCTTCGTTTGCCGGCATCAACGCGGCGATGATGGATGCATTACCCAACCTCGAGCTCATCGCCTCCTTCGGCGTCGGCTATGATTCGGTCGATGTCGGCCATGCCCGAGCGAAGAACATCATGGTCACCAACACGCCCGATGTGTTGACCGAGGAGGTCGCCGACACCACGATCGGGCTGTTGATCAACACCATCCGCGATCTGCCGCGCGCCGAAACCTGGCTGCGCGACGGCAGCTGGGTGCGCAACGGCAACTATCCGCTGAGCCGGCTGACCTTGCGCGGGCGCAGTGTGGGTATTTTCGGCATGGGCCGCATCGGGCAGGCCATCGCCCGGCGTCTGGAAGCTTTTGGCTTGCCGGTCGCCTACCACAACCGGCGCCGTGTCGAAGGTCTTCCCTACCAGTACCATGCGACCCTGAAAGGACTTGCCGAGGCCGTCGATACGCTGATTTCGGTCGCGCCGGGGGGCGCCTCGACGGAGAAGGCGGTCAATGCCGAAATCCTGTCGGCGCTTGGCGCCAACGGCGTCTTCGTCAACATCGGCCGTGGCAGCACTGTCGACGAAGCAGCGCTTGCGGCAGCCCTTGTCACCGGCACCATCGCCGCCGCCGGCCTCGACGTCTTTGCTGACGAACCGAACGTGCCCAAGGCGCTGCTCGACGCGCCCAACACCTCGCTGCTGCCGCATGTCGGCTCGGCCTCGGATCACACCCGCCGCGCCATGGCGGATCTGTGCGTCGACAATCTGGTGTCCTGGTTCACCGAGCGTCGGCCGTTGACGCCGGTGCCGGAGACGGTGAGTGTGAAGGCCAGGACCTTGTAGGACAAGCACCGCGGCGGCGAACGTGACCGATCTGCAACGATAGGTTGGAAATCGGTAGCTTTGGCACGTAGGCATCTTGATGCGCAGCTGAAGTCAAAGTATTTTGCCGCCAATCAACTAGCGGGGCGCTACGTGAAAACTCTTCTTCTTGCATCAACAATGCTTGTCGCCGTTTCGGGCAGCGCGTTCGCTGCCGATGCGCTTACCTCAGCTCCTGTTGCTTACGAATGGACCGGCGCCTATGTCGGCGCCCAGATTGGGTATGGCTGGGGAGATGTCGACAGCCATGATTCAGAGATAGGAACTGGCTCTTCCGATTGGTCGGATTCGTGGAAATCCAACGGCGTGCTCGGCGGCATCCACGTCGGTTACAATCAGGCCTTCGACTCGATCGTTCTGGGCGTCGAAGCCGATCTCGAAGCCTCGGGAGCGAGCGGCTCCGTGGATTCGGCATATGCCGGCAACATCAAAACCAAGATCGACGTTCAGGGTTCGCTGCGCGCACGTCTTGGCTATGCGACGGGACCTGCCCTCCTGTACGCCACGGGCGGTCTGGCCGTCGCTCACTTCGACACCAAATATGACGACGGCACCACGACGGATGATTCGTCCAACACAAAGGCAGGTTGGACTGTGGGCGCCGGTATCGAATATGCCTTCGCGCAAAATTGGACGACCCGTGTCGAGTATCGCTACAGCGATTTCGGCACATTCACCGACAATCCGGCGACCGACAGCGGCTACCTCTATCCCACCCACGTGACCACCCAGGCTGTCCGCGTCGGCGTCAGTTACAAGTTCTGATATAAACTAGTCGCGGTTCAGGGGCGGGAGTAATGCCGGCACTGTCTTGGGATGCCTGCCTTTGTTCGGCGGGCCAAAGGCGTGTTGCCACACTTATTAACGTCAGCTTAACCCTTTGGAATCATTCTCCATCCTGTCCGTATGCGTGGATGAAGAATGATGAAAACACTTTCCGTATTGATCGCTGCTGGGGCGCTGTTTGGCGGCGTTCGGTTGTTTCATGTCGGCAGCGGGGAAAGCGTGGCCAACGAGGCCGCCCCGTCCAGCAGCTACAGGCTGGTCGCCAATGGCGATGAGGCGGTCTGTGCAGTCAGCCGCGGGGCCGAAATTTCGGACGGTTTGTCGCTGCTCACCGTTGCTCCGAAATGCCGCCGGCTCTTGCCGGGCATAGAGCAGGCGAAGTTCTGGCGCGAGCAAAACGACGGCACGGTCGCCTTCAGCGCCAACGGCGTCGATCCGATCGTCACCTTCGCGACTGCCGACGGCGACGGCTACGAATCCTATGCCCCAGCGCTGCCGCTGCTGTCGCTGGCGGCCATAGGCGATAAGAAATCTGGTGACTGATTATTCCGCTGCGGCCCGCGCGCCAGCCTTCGCTGCGGCGTGCAGCCGAACCGCATCGCCGAAGGCCCGGAATATTTTCACCGAATTGCTGTCCGACTTGACCCAGTATTCCGGGTGCCATTGCACGCCGACGGCGAAGGCGCGGGCGTCGCGCACCGAAACCGCCTCGACCGTGCCGTCGGTGGCGACGGCCTCGACCTGCAGCTTCGAGCCGAGCCGGTCGATGGCTTGGCGGTGCAACGAATTGACCTTGATGTCGCCGGCACCGAACACACCGGCCAGGCAACTGTCAGGTTTGATCGAAATGGTCTGGTGGATGGCGAAGCGTTCGTCCTGCTTGTCGCTCACCGGCGCGCGGTGGTCGAGCGAGCCCTCGCGCTCCTGGATCTCGGTGCCGAGCGTGCCGCCCAGCGCCACGTTCAATTCCTGGATGCCGCGGCAGATGGCGAGCAGCGGCACGCCGCGTTCGATCGCCCGGCGGATCAGCGGCAGCGTCGTGGCGTCGCGCGCCGGATCATAGGGGCCATTGGCTTCGCTGGCGTCGCCGCCATAGAGCGAGGGATGCACATTGGATTTCGAGCCGGTGACCATGACGCCGTCCACCGACGACAGGAGCTCGTCGAAGTCGAGCCGGTCGCCAAATGACGGCACCAACAGCGGGAACACGCCGGCGCCGGTGATCGCCGCTTCCAGATATTGCTGCGGGGCGGCGTGCCAGGTGTAGTTGTCGAACTGACGGACGTCGGTCGATATGGCGACGAGCGGCTGATGCATTTTGCTCTGTGTTCCATCTGGGCAAGGGATACCTGCCGCTAAAATAGGCGATCCCCGGTTGTTTTTCCATGCCAAGTTTCAGCGTGTCGCATGGGCCACGAAACGGCCTGTTAGACTATAGTTGCAGGGCAGCCGGGCTTCGCCGTCAAATCGGGCCGCCGTGCTGGACTCGACTTCTTGCCCGTGTATTGTCTCGAACGAACCGACACGGAAACCGAGGATTTCCTGACGTCGGCCTGTTGATCCAAAAGGGAGGAACTTCATGGATCGTCGTTCATTCATTCGCAAGGCCGGTGTCACCGGCGTCGGTGCCGCGGCGGCCGCGGCCACGCTGGCAGCGCCTGCAATCGCCCAGTCCAATCCCAAGGTGACATGGCGGCTGGCGTCGTCCTTCCCGAAGTCGCTCGACACCATCTATGGCGGCGCCGAGGTGTTCTCGAAGATGCTGTCGGAAGCCACCGACGGTAACTTCCAGATCCAGGTCTTCGCCGCCGGAGAGCTGGTGCCAGGCCTGCAGGCCGCCGACGCCACCACGGCCGGCACGGTCGAAGCCTGCCATACGGTGGCATATTATTACTGGGGCAAGGACCCGACATGGGCGCTCGGTGCGGCGGTTCCCTTTTCGCTCAACGCACGCGGCATGAATGCCTGGCACTACCATGGCGGCGGCATCGACCTGTTCAACGAGTTTCTCGCCACGCAGGGCCTTTTCGGCCTGCCGGGCGGCAACACCGGCGTCCAGATGGGCGGCTGGTTCCGCAAGGAAATCAACACGGTGGCCGACCTTTCCGGCCTCAAGATGCGAATCGGCGGTTTTGCCGGCAAGGTGGTGCAGAAGCTCGGCGTCGTGCCGCAGCAGATCGCCGGCGGTGATATCTATCCCGCGCTGGAGAAAGGCACCATCGACGCGGCCGAATGGGTTGGTCCCTATGACGACGAGAAGCTCGGCTTCTATAAGGTCGCGCCCTATTATTACTATCCCGGCTGGTGGGAGGGCGGCCCGACCGTCCACCTGATGTTCAACAAGGCGAAGTACGAAGAACTTTCGCCGACGTACAAGTCGCTGCTGCACACTGCCGCGCAGGCGGCCGACGCCAACATGCTGCAGAAATACGATTATCTGAACCCTGCGGCGGTGAAGCGACTGGTAGCCGGCGGCGCGAAACTGCGCCCGTTCAGCCAGGAGATCATGGCCGCCTGCTTCGAAAAGGCCAACGAGGTCTATACCGAAATGGAAGCCTCCAACGCCCCGTTCAAGAAGATCTGGGAATCGATCAAGGGCTTCCGCAAGGAGCATTATCTCTGGGCGCAGGTGGCCGAATACAATTACGACACCTTCATGATGGTCCAGCAGCGCAACGGCAAGCTGTAGTCGGCCGGACTTCTGCTCAAAAGCTCTCTGGGCGGAACCCGCTCAGGGAGCTTTTCTGTATATACCGGAGGCGAAACCGGCGATTCAGCCTCGGCGCGGCATCACCAGAACCTTGATCTCGCCGGGCGCCGGCGGATTGGCGATCACCGCTGGCGCTTCTTCAAGCGACACCTGCCTGGAGATCAGCCTGTCGATCTCGATCGCACCGGAAGCGATGAGTTCGGCGGCGCGGCGATGGGTGTAGGGATTGAGGAAGGAACCGAGCACCTTCAGTTCCCGGAACAGCAGGTCGAACGGCTCGAATTCCGCTTTCATGCCTTGCGGCGTCACGCCGACGATGACGACGGTGCCGCCGGCGCGGGGCAGCCGCATGGACTGCTCGACGGTTTCTCGCACGCCTGCGCATTCGAAGACGACGTCGACACCGCCTGGCACCAGCCCCGCCGGTCCGGCGATGGCATCGATGACATCGGCGGTGGTTGGATCGATCGTCATTGTCGCGCCGAGGTCCTCGGCGAGGGCGCGCCGCGAGGCTTGCCTGGTCGACAGGATGATGGTCGTGGCTCCCGCCAATCTTGCCAGCTGCACGGTGAGCAGGCCGATCACGCCGCCGCCAAGCACGACCACCGAGCTGCCCGGTTTGATCCCGGCAAGGTCGACGCCGTGCAGGCAACAGCCGAGCGGCTCGCAGAACGCGCCGTGCATGGGATCGAGACCCGCAGGCAGGACGAAAGCCTGCTTCTGCGGCAAGGCAAGGTATTCGGCAAAGCCGCCGTCGCGATGAATGCCGATGGCGCGCAGATTGCTGCAGAGATTGGTTTGTCCCGCGTGACAACGCGCGCAGCGCCCGCAGTCGATGTTGGGGTCGCCGGTGACACGATCGCCGATGGCAAAACCCGAGACCGATTTTCCGATCGCCTCGACGAGACCGGAGAACTCATGGCCGGGCGTCACCGGCGGCGTGCACGGAAATTCGCCGTGAAACAGATGCCGATCCGTGCCGCAGACGCCGCAGGCTTCGATGCGCACCAGTAGCTCATCCGCACCGATGTCAGGCATGTCGACGTCGCGCAGCGTGATGCCGCCCACTGCTTCCAGCCGCACCGCTTTCATGGTTTTGACCATGCCGGTTCAGTTGAAGCTTGGCGGTTGCGACAGGTCGGGCTGTGGCGTTGCCGGCTTG
>NZ_RZTF01000019.1:21142-27739 GCF_004023175.1 Mesorhizobium sp. M7A.F.Ca.MR.362.00.0.0 | reverse complement strand
GCCGAAGCTCGGCGGCTGCGACAGATCGGGGGCGGCGGGAGCCGTGCCGCCGCCGGCAGGCGCTGCGCCATCCGCCGGCGGCGTGCCGAGCGGCGACAGGCCGGGCATCTCCGGCACCTGGTAGTCGATCGTGCCCGGATCGACGGTCGTTCCCTTGTAGTGCATCACCATTTGCGGGAAGGCGATGGTCAACCCGATCATGATCACCTGGATGCAGACAAAGGGCACCGCGCCCCAATAGATCTGCCCGGTGGTCACCGGCGCGATTTGTTTGCCGGTGAGACGATCGAGATAGGGCACGCGCGCAGCCACCGAACGCAGGTAGAACAGCGCGAAGCCGAAGGGCGGGTGCATGAAGCTGGTCTGCATGTTGACGCCCAGGAGCACGCCGAACCAGATCAGGTCGATGCCGAGCTTGTCGGCGGCGGGCGCCAGCAGCGGTACGATGATGAACGCCAATTCGAAGAAGTCGAGGAAGAAAGCGAGGAAGAAGACGAGCATGTTGACGCCGATCAGGAAGCCGACCTCGCCGCCCGGCAGCGACGTCAAAAGGTGCTCGACCCAGATGTGGCCGTTGACGCCGTAGAAGGTCAGTGAGAACACCCGTGCGCCGATCAGGATGAAAAGCACGAAGGACGATAGCCTTGTCGTCGAGGCCAGTGCCTGCTTGACGACGTCAAGCGACAAGCGCCCCTTTGCCGCCGCCATGATCAAGGCGCCGACGGAACCCATGGCGCCGCCTTCGGTCGGCGTGGCGATGCCCAGGAAGATGGTGCCCAGCACCAGGAAGATCAGCGCCAGCGGGGGGATCAGCACGATGATCACCTGCTGCGCGAGCCTGGACATCATGTTGAAATTCAGGCGTTTGTCGGCAATGGCGACGATGTAGATGAACAGGACTCCGGCAGTCGCGCCGAGAATGTCGGCATTGTCGCCATGCGCCGGCGCCAGATAACGATACGCCGCGTAGGAAACCGCTAATGTGACCAGCAAAGCCACCAGCAGCGACATCACGCCATGGCCGAGTGTACGGGCCTCGAGCGGCAGCGCCGGCATCGAGTTCGGCCGGATGATCGACATGATCAGGATGTAGGACATATAGAGGACGGTGAGCACGAGGCCGGGGATCAGCGCGCCGGCATACATGTCGCCGACCGAACGGCCGAGCTGGTCGGCAAGCACGATCAGCACCAGCGACGGCGGGATGATCTGGGCAAGCGTGCCGGAGGCGGCAATGACACCGGATGCGAGCCGGCGGTCATAGCCATAGCGCAGCATGATCGGCAGCGAGATCAGGCCCATGGCGATGACGGAAGCCGCCACCACGCCGGTGGTCGCCGCCAAGAGCGCGCCGACGAAGATCACCGCATAGGCAAGGCCACCGCGGATTGGCCCGAACAGTTGGCCGATCGTGTCGAGCAGGTCTTCGGCCATACCCGATCGCTCGAGCACGATGCCCATGAAGGTGAAGAACGGGATGGCCAGCAGCGTGTCGTTCGACATCACCCGGCTGCCGTAGAAATTATCCGGCAATGCGTGCAGGAGCGGCCAGGCGAGGTTGATCGATCCTCCGGAATAAGGCGACAGCAGCACGCCGATGAAGAAGAACATCAAGCCGTTGGCGGCCAAGGAAAAAGCGACGGGGTAGCCGATCAGCAGGAAGATGATCAGCGAAGCGAACATGATCGGTGCCATGTTCTGCGCGATGAACTCCATCACGAGCGCACCTCGTCGGCCAGCGCCTTGGCTTCGAGTTCGGCCTGTTCATGCACGGAAATGAACGGATTGGGATCGTCCATGTCGCCGCGCATGATGGCGATCTTCTTGATGATCTCGGAGATGCCCTGCAGCGCGAGCAGGAAAAAACCGACGAGCAGGATGGCCTTGGCCGGCCAGATGATCAGACCGCCGGAATTGTTGGACATCTCGCCGCTGCGAAACGACAGCGACACATAGGGCACGAAATAGATCACCATCAGCGTCACGAACGGCATCAGGAAGAAGAGATGCCCGAGCAGGTCGATCCAGTGCTGCACGCGGCGTGAAAACAGGCCGTAGACGACGTCGATGCGGATATGCTCGTTCTGCTTCAGCGTATAGGCGGCGGCCAGCATGAAGGCGGCGCCGAACAGATACCATTGCAGCTCGAGCCAAGCGTTCGAGGATATGTCGAACACCTTGCGGATAATGGCGTTGGCGGCGCTCACCAGGATCGCCAGCAGGATCAGCCACGATATCCACTTGCCGATGAATTCGTTGGCGCGATCAATTGTCCTGGATAGAGCAAGAAGCCCTGCCATGCATTCCTCCCTTGTACCGGAGGCGTGCCGGCTTCCCCCTTTTGTCCGTCACGCCGCGTGGTCCAACGGTATGCCGCGCGTGGACTGACGGGTCAACAAGGATAGAGGGAGCAAATATCATCGCATGGCAGACAGTGCCCAATACCGGCGATCTGCCCTGGCGTCATGCAACCAAAGTCTGACGTTTCAGGCGATTTTGCCGGTGTCGCGGCCGGCGCCGATCAGGATCAGCGTCGTGACCAGGAACAGATACATCCACGCATCGCGCCATTCGACCGGGAAATAGCCGGCCCACAGCGATTCGGCCATGCCGAAGGCGGCCGCGCCGAGTGCCGCGCGCAATGGCGAGAGATAGCCGCCGACCGCCGTCACGAACAGGATTTTCAGGCCGTAGACGAGGCCCGAGCCGAAGCTGACATTGCCGTAATAGAGCCCGGCCATCACACCGGCCAGCGCGGCGCAGAAGCCGCCGAACAGGACCGCGTGCCGGAACACCGCGCGCACCTCGACGCCGCACATAGCGGCTGCCTTGGGGTCGTCGGAGACGGCGCGCCAGCGCCGTCCGAAGCTCGACCGGGCAAAAGCCCAGCTGGCCAGCGCGATTGCCGTCACCACCACGGCGCAGTCGATGAGCTGGATGAGCGTCAGCGTTGCCCTGAAGGTGGCGCCCTGCGCGAAAACGATAGGCTGCGCCAGCATCGGCGGCAGCCACAGATCGTGCGTGTCGGCGGCGATGCGGCTCGCTTCGGACAGCAGCAGCAGGATGCCGAGCGTCGTCACCACGATTGCATTGGGTGTGCGGTTGGCCAAAGGTTCGAAGACACTGCGCGACAGCACGTGGCTGATCAGCGCGGCATAGAGGAACGCAGCGACGACGCCGAGCGCCACCGCCGCCAGCAGCGTCAGCCACAGCATCTGATAGCCGAAGGCCGCGGTCAGGATCATCGTCTGGCCGCAAAAGGCGAACAATGCGCCATAGGCGAGATTGGTGCGGTGCAGGATGCCGTTGGTCAGCACATAGCCAAAGGCGAGCAGCGCATAAAGCGCGCCCGAATGCAGCCCGTTCAGCACCTGCTGGAAGAAATAGAGCATGCAAAACCTCGAAGCATGCCGCCCAAAAGTGCGAAGCGGTCCTGGCCAACGACAGGCTCAAAAGGCTGCGAAGATCGCCGCAGCCCAGAGTGAGGGTGCATCGCTGAATCTAACTTGTCAAATACGATTTATAGGTTAGATTTTCGCCATGACGGTATCCTGGACCCCGCACCGCTTCACCGGCGGCCTGCTTGCGCTCGACACAGCGAACACCGTCGTGCTGCGCGGCGATCCGGGGCGAACCTTCGATCGCTTCGACGATCCGGCCGAGATTGCCCGCTTCGCCGATGCGGCGAGCCGCTTTCGCGCTGCCGAACTTGGCGACAGACCGTTGGCGGTATCCTCGGCGGTGAGGATCGCACCCGTCGTGCTGTCGATCCGCGAGGCGACCGACCGGCTGTTTCGTGGAGCGGCGTCGAAGGGCGCGGTTGCCACCACTGATCTGCCCGGATTCCTGAGAGCCTGCGCCGATGGCCTTGCCGGCAGCCGGACCGAGATCGGTGCGCCGGGGAGGCCGTTCGGTGATCCCCTGACGCCGATCGCCTTCGAGGCGGCACTGGCGGTTTCGGCGTTGTCGCTTCTGCGCGACGACACCGTCGCGAGGCTCAGGATCTGTCCCAATTGCACCTGGCTGTTCGTCGACAGAAGCCGCAATTCCAGCCGCCTTTGGTGCGACATGGCGGTGTGTGGCAACAGGCAGAAGGCAAGCCGTCACTATCGTCGCCGTCGCATGGCGGAAAATGAGGTCAGGAATGCGTAGCGGCCTTTCCCGTTCGATCCTTGTCGGCGTGGCACTCATCGCGGCCGTTGCGCTGGGCGCCTGCCGCGATACCGGCAATGACGAAGGCAAGCTGTTCGAGATTTCCGGTAAGATATTCGTCTTCAACTACCGCCTCGCAAGGGCGACTTATGTCGTGACCCTGCGGCCGCTGACGCCGATGGGAGAGGGCCAGGTCGCGGTCGCCAGCTTCCAGGATCCCGCCGGCGGCGCGCCTCTGGTCGTCGAGCAGAAGGTCTGGCCGAAGCTCGACAAGGTGACGCTGGAGAGCCCGGCACTGACCTGCGTCGTCAAGAACAAGCCCTATGCGATTGCCATCAGCATCAAGGGCGCCGACGGCGCGGTCCTGCAGAAGATCGATACCACGCTGATGTCGACGGAAGACCAGTCGATCCTGCCCGACCGGCCGCTGGTCATCGACCAGCTCTACACCGCCAATCCCGATCTCGTCGGCCATCCCGACGGCAAGCTGCCGGGCGAACCGAAGCCGGATTGCTCGAAGGGCGGCTGACGCGTCGCGGCCATCCGGGCCGCAGCTGAAATTTTCGTGCGCCGGGCAATGTCCGTGGATCGGTTTCATACCCGATTCAGGATGGCCGCGGACTGTCCGTTGCGCGTTGCCTGGCATCTGCGATTTTGTTTGACCTGCCTTGCAAGGGGAGAAAGGATGCGTCATCCGACCCCGACGTTGGCTGCCTGCCCCGCGTGGCCTCCGCAGAGGAAATGCCTGATGACGCTGCACGACGTCGCGCTCGACGACAAGTTCGATCTCGCAAAGGAGCGCATCTTCCTGTCCGGCGCGCAGGCGGTCATCCGCATGCTGCTGATGCAGCGCGAGCGTGATCGCCGCGCCGGCCTGAACACGGCCGGCTTCGTCTCCGGCTATCGCGGTTCGCCGCTCGGCGGCCTCGACATGCAGCTTTGGAAGGCGAAGAAACAGCTCGCCCAGGCTGACATCGTCTTCCAGCCGGGTCTCAACGAGGAGCTTGCCGCCACCGCTTGCTGGGGAACGCAGCAGACGGAACTGCTGGGCGAGGGCACTCATGACGGCGTCTTTTCGGTCTGGTACGGCAAGGGACCGGGTGTCGATCGCTCAGGCGACGTGTTCCGCCATGCCAACCTCGCCGGCTCGTCGAAGCATGGCGGTGTGCTCGCCTTGATGGGCGACGACCATATGGCCGAATCCTCGACCAACGCGCATGCCACCGAATTCCTGTTCGTCGACACGATGGTGCCGATCCTCAATCCCGCCGGTGTCCAGGAGATCATCGATTACGGGCTCTACGGCTTTGCCATGTCGCGCTTTGCCGGTACCTGGGCGGCGATCAAATGCGTCAAGGACAACATCGAATCGACCGCCTCGGTCGATGCCGCGCTCGAGCGGCTGAACATCGCCGTGCCGGAGTTCGATATGCCGCCCGGCGGCCTCAACATCCGCCACGAGATCGATATGCTCGGTCAGGAGGAGCGGCTGCATGAGCACAAGCGCGCCGCGGCTTCCGCCTTCATCCTTGCCAACGGGCTGAACCGCATCGTCTATTCGGGCGGCCGCAACCCGAAGATCGGCATCATCACGCTGGGCAAGAGCTATCTCGATGTCCGTCAGGCGCTGGAGGACATCGGCATCGACGAGGCGGCCGCCCACCGCATCGGCGTGCGGCTGTTCAAGGTCGGCTGCCCCTGGCCGCTCGACCTGCATCACATCGCCGATTTCGCCCGCGGCCTCGACACCGTTGTCGTCGTCGAGGAGAAGCGCTCGCTGATCGAGGTGCAGCTGCGCGAAAGCCTTTATGGCACTGCCACCCAACCGGTCATTATCGGCAAGAAGGACGAGCGCGGCGACTGGCTGTTTCCGGCCAAGGGCGCGCTCGATCCCAACGAGATCGCCATTGCGCTTGGCGAGAGGATCGTCAGGACCATCGGCCCGTCCGAAGAGATTTCGGCGCGGGTGGCGAAGCTGCGCCAGTTCCAGGCAATGCTCACCGAGGCCACCGACATCGGCTCGCGCACACCGTTCTTCTGTTCCGGTTGCCCGCATAATTCGTCCACCAAGGTGCCGGACGGCTCTATCGCCGCGGCCGGCATCGGCTGCCACTTCATGGCGCTGTGGATGGACCGCAACACCGTCGGTTTCACGGCCATGGGCGGCGAGGGCGCGCAATGGGTCGGCCAGGCGCCGTTCTCCAAGCGCGAGCACATCTTCCAGAATCTCGGCGACGGCACCTACAACCATTCCGGTACGCTGGCGATCCGCTTCGCGCTGTCGAGCGATGCCAACATCACCTACAAGATACTCTACAATGACGCCGTCGCCATGACCGGCGGCCAGCCGCACGAAGGCGGCCTGACCGTCGACATGATCGCCAGGCAGGTGCGCGCCGAAGGCGTCGACCGCATCGCCATCGTCACAGATGAGCCCGGCAAATA